>JBKJRK010000335.1:0-5229 GCA_046593135.1 Tepidisphaeraceae bacterium
CCGGTTCGGGCAAGACGACCATGCTCAACGCCATGTCGGCGTTCATCGACGAGGCCGAGCGGATCGTCACGATCGTGGATTCGGCCGAGCTCCAGCTCCAGCAAAGCCATGTCGCCCGGCTCGAAACCCGGCCGCCCAATATCGAGGGACGCGGCGAGATTGCCCAGCGCGACCTGGTCAAGAATGCGCTGCGCATGCGCCCCGACCGGATCATCGTCGGCGAAGTGCGCGCCGGCGAGGCGTTCGACATGCTCCAGGCGATGAACACCGGCCACGAAGGGTCGATGACGACCGTCCACGCGAATAACCCGCGCGACGCGATGCGGCGCGTGGAGACGATGGTGAGCCTCGCGGGCCTGAATTTCCCGATTCACGCCATCCGCCAGCAAACCGCCGCGTCGCTCGAACTGCTCATTCAGCTCGGGCGTCTCACGGGCGGGCGGCGAAAGATTATGAGCATCGCGGAAGTGACCGGCATGGAAGGCGACACCATCTGCCTGCAGGACATATTTGCGTTCCGCCAAACGGGCATCGACGAGCAAGGCCACGCCCGCGGCGGATTCGAAGCGTGTGGCGTGCGGCCGCGCGTGCTGGAACGCTTCCGCGAACGCGGCTCCGAACTGCCCGAAAACCTCTTCCAGCGACGCCAACTGGCGCCCGCGGCGCCGGCGCGACCGGTCGCCCCGAACGGCAACGGAAACGGAGGGGGCTATGGCCGCCATTAATCCCCAGGGTTTCCTTAACCTCGTCGTCGCCATTTCGGTGTTCGGGCTGGTGCTCTCGTTGTGGCTGTTATGGATCGTGGTGTGGCTCTTCCGGCGGGGGATGCGGACGCGGCAGGTGCAGCAGCGACTCGCCGGGCTCGATCCGGGGCCGACGCCCCCCGCGCGTGTACTCAGGCTCTGGCGCGACGGGCGGGAAGTGACGACAACTGTTGCCGGCGCGGCGCGGAACAACCCCGCCACCCGGTGGTTACGCCGCGTACACGGCGAAGCGGGATTTGAAGTGCCGCTCGGCTCCAGCCTTCTCGGCTTGTTGAGCGTCGTCGCGGCGGTGTTTACGGTCTGCCTCGTTCTAAGCCAGAGCCTCTGGATCAGCATCGCCGCCTTCCTGACAGCGCTGCAGATCTGTTGGATCGTCGTGTGCCAGCGCGTCGCCGGCCGTGCCAGCCTGTTCGAGCGCCAACTCGTCGATTCACTGGAACTGGCCGCCCGGTCGCTGCGCGCGGGTCACCCGCTGACCGGGGCGTTCCGACTCATTGCCGAAGAAGTCGGCGCCCCCGTCGGGCACATTTTCGGCGAAGTCTGCCAGCATCAAGGCATGGGCGCGAGCCTCGACCAAGCCATGCGCTCCGCGGCCGCCGTCTGTCCGAACCCCGACTTCAAACTGTTCGCAACGTCGATCGTCATTCAACTTCAGAGCGGCGGCAACCTCGCGGAAATGATGGAGCGGCTCGCGTTTGTCATGCGCGAGCGGATGCGGCTGGCGCGGCGCGTTCGCGTCCTCACCGCTCAAACCCAGTTCAGCAAGCGAATCCTGCTCGCCATGCCGTTTTTCGTCTTCATCATTCTCAACCTCATCAACCCGGTGTACATGAAACCGCTCTACAGCACCTCCACCGGCCAGACGATCTTGTTCTTTTCCGCCTGCGGATTGTTGACCGGGGCGTTCGTCATGAATCGTCTGGTGGTTTTGAAACATTAGGGGACGTGACGCCCATGAACTTTAACGTACTCATCCCACTGCTGGCCGGATTGTCCGTGATGGCACTGGGCGGCGCCGTGCTGCTGGTCCGTGCCTTCCGCCGGGCGCCGCTTCGCGCCCGGCTCGCGGAAACGTCGCAACTCGCCGCACGCGGCGGCGGCGACGTCATGGTCGGCACCGGCGTCAACGACGTTCTGGGCGAGATCGGCCGGCGGATGTCGGGCGGCAAGACGTCTGTTTCCCTCGCCGAAAAGCTCGTTCAGGCCGGGTATCACGACCGCCGGGCGCCGGCCGTTTTCCTCGGAGCCAAGGCCGTGCTCCTGATCGGCGGAGGCGCGGGACTCGGGTTGCTGCTGCTCCCGATGAATGTGTCCATGTCGATGAAGCTCCTGTGGGCGATGGTGGGTACGGGGCTGCTGTTCTTTTTGCCGAATCTGGTCGTCGCCTACCACCGGTCGCGCCGCTGCGGCGAGGTGCGCCGGCACCTGCCCGACGCCATCGACCTGCTGGAGATCTGCGCGTCGGCCGGCATGGGCATGGACATGGCCTGGAACTCGGTGGCCGACGAGGTGCGCGCGGTGAGCCATACGCTCGCCGACGAAATGGCGCTGACGAACCTTGAGATTCATCTCGGCGCCCCGCGCGTGGTGGCGATGCGAAACATGGCGCGCCGGACGGGCGCGGACGAGCTGTCGTCGCTCGTCGCGGTGCTCGTGCAGTCCGAACGGTTCGGCACCAGCGTGATCGACGCGCTCCGCACGTACGCCAATTCAATGCGCGAAACGCGCGGGACCAAAAACCAGGAAGCCGCCGAGAAAATGGCGGTCAAGCTGCTGTTCCCGATGATTTTGTTCATTTTCCCGTCGGTGGTCCTTGTGATGATCGGGCCGGCGGGGATGACGCTGTACCAGGTGTTTTCGTCGTGACCAGGAAAAGACAATCATGAAGCAGAAAAATACATTGCGGGTTGTGGCCGTTTTTGCCGCCGGGTTGCTGGCGACGGCGGGCGGGTGCCAAAGCGAAAAAGACCGCTCGGAGGCGGCCGACGCGCTGGCGCGCGATCAGGCGGCGAGAGAACTCGACGCCGAAATGGTGACCGGGGTGCGCGACGCGGCGGTCAAGAACGGGATCATCGCCCAGCGCACGATCTTCCCGTACCACTTCGTCCCCGACGCCGCCACGCTCAACGAACTGGGCCGCCGCGACCTCGCAGTCCTGGCCGAACACTTCCAGGCCGCGGCCGACGGCGCGGCACTGAACATTCGCCGCGGCGGCGTTGTGGACGCGCTGTACGACGCTCGGGTCCGCGCAGTCACCGACGAACTGGGACGAAGCGGCATCCCCGACGGCAAACTCCGCATCGCCGACGCGCTTCTCGGGGGCGACGGCATGGCGTCCGACCGCGTCACGATCGTTCTCGAGCGCGACCGCGACACGAAGCCGTATTACGGCGGCGACTCCAAGTCAGGGGCCGGCGAAGTCAAGCAGAAGTCCGGTGGAGAGAAGCCCGACGGAGGAAAGTCCCAATGAGCATGCGAACTAACGCTAACGCCCTGCGCCGTGCCGCGTACGTTATGTCGATCCCCGCCTTCGGCGCGACATTGGCCGTCGTCACGATGCTCGCAGGATGCGCCGCGCCGCATCCACGCCCCCAGCTACCCGTGGCCGAATCGGACCAGGCGGCCGACGACGCATTTCAGAAGGCCTCCAACCGCCCTCCCACGACGCGGACGCTTTACGTCATGGCCAAGCTTTACGCCGGCCAGAACCGGGACGCCGAGGCCGAGGGGGTCCTGCTGCAGGTCATCCGTGCGGACCCGAAATTTGTCCCGGCATACTGTGACCTCGCCGAGGTTCAGCTCCGGCAGCGGCGCGTCGACGACGCGATCCGCACGATCGAGAACGGCCTGAAGAATGCGCCGCGTGAATCGATCCTGACCAACGACTTGGGCATGTGTCACCTGCTGAAAAAAGATTACGGCCGGGCGTTGCAGGCGTTTCTGGGAGCGGCCGCGTTGCGCCCGGACGACGCGCGGTATCGATCGAACGCGGCGCTTGCGCTCGGAATGCTCGGTCGATATGACGAAGCGCTCAGCCTGTACACGCAGGTGCTTCCGCAGGCCGACGCCCACTACAACCTGGGCGTCATTTGCGAAACGCGGCGCGACAACAATCGGGCGGCGTCGGAATTCCGTAAGGCGATCGAATTGCAGGACAAGCGGACTGCAAAGGCCGACGGCGAGGTGCGTGCGCTCGGCGCCATGGCCGACGCGGGCGCGGCAAAGGCGCCCGGCGCCCGACCGCCCGCTTCCGCCGCCGCCGGCCCACAGGCCGCGTCGGAGGGCGTGGCGCGTACCGCGTCCGATCCGGCTTCTCTTGCGCCGGCGCCGGGAGCGTCCGTCGCCGCCGAACAAGACTCCGCAACCGAATCCGCGAAGAATCCATAAACAGGAGAGCCGTATGAAACCTGCATTGCGAAAACGGCGGGGGATGGCCCTGATTTGGGTGGCGATGCTCGGACTCGTGCTGATCGGTTTTGTCGCCCTGGCGGGCGACACCGCACACGTGTACCTCGCCGGCCACCAGTTGCAGAACGCCGCCGACGCCTCCGCCCTCGCCGGTGCTTTGAAAGTCCGCACGAATCCGGTTGTCGCCCATAACGCCGCGGTCTCCGTTGGAGGGCAAAACCGCGCCGGCGGGGCCAACGTGCAGCTCGCCGCCAACCTCGGAAACAGTGACGCCGGCGACGTGGTGATCGGCTTCTACAATTCCGGGACGAACACGTTCTCCCCCACCTTCACGTCTCCCAATGCCGTCAAGGTCCTCGCGCGCCGCACCGCCGGCTCTCCCGCCGGCGCCCTGCCACTGATCTTCGGTCCCATGGCCGGCGTTCAAACGTCCAATGTTTCTCGAAGCGCCATCGGAGTCATCGGCGGCGTCATCGGCGCGGGCGTCGTCCTGCTCAACGAGCGCGCGCCCGGCACGGTCGCGTTAACCGGCAGCGGCAACAACATCAAAATCAACGTCGCCAACGGGGCGGTGCAGATCAACTCCAACAGCAATACCGCCATTACCTGGACGGGTAACCCGGTTATCTCCGCCGACGCGCTCTATGTCGGCGGCAATCAACCCTCGGTGAGCAGCATCTTTCCCAGTGGCCACCTTGGAATTAACTCGCCCCCGGTCCCCGACCCGCTCGCCGCGCTGCCCGTCCCAGGCCAAGGCCCCGCCCAGACCGGCAGTGGAAACCCCATCAACCCCGGCTACTACAACGGCAATTTCCCGAATCGCACCGTTACGCTCAACCCCGGCGTTTACTTCATTGACGGCGGCATTCGCCTCACCGGCAACAATAAGATCACCGCGACCTCCGGCGTCATGCTCTTCTTGAACACCGGCGGCATCGACATGGGCGGCAATACCGCCATTAAAATCAATCCGCCGCCGTCCGGCCCGTACGCCGGCATCAGCATCTATCAGCGCCGCGGAAATACCAGTGCGGTTTCATTGCAGGGAACACCCGAC
>JBKJRK010000487.1:0-8905 GCA_046593135.1 Tepidisphaeraceae bacterium
CGTCAAGGTTGCGAGGGTGGCGGTCGATAGGGGCGAATAAGTGCCGCAGCGCAAACCGCTGCCGCCCGGATCATTACGAATGGCAAAGACTATCGCCAAATCTCCCGCCGCCAAGAGCCCGCCCAAGGGTGCCGCCAAGGGCCCCGGCAAGCTCCTGGTCATCGTCGAATCGCCGGCCAAGGCCAAGACGATCAACAAGTACCTGGGCGACGATTACATCGTGAAGGCCAGCATGGGCCACGTCCGCGATTTGCCCAGCAAGGGCATGGGCGTAGACTTGGAGACGTTCGTCCCCGAATACGAAGTCATTGAGAAAAAAGACAAGCTGATCAGCGAGTTGAAGAAGCTCGCCAAGCAGTCGGCTCACGTTTACCTCGCAACCGACTTGGACCGCGAGGGGGAAGCCATCGCGTGGCACCTGAAGGAAGCCCTTGGGATTCCGGACGATAAGGCCCGCCGCGTTATCTTTAATGCCATCACGAAGACGGAGATTCAGAAGGCATTCCAGAACGCCAAAAGCATCGACATCGACCGGGTGAACGCCCAGCAGGCCCGCCGGATTCTGGACCGCATCGTCGGCTATGAAATTTCG
Organism: Tepidisphaeraceae bacterium; assembly: GCA_046593135.1. GTDB lineage: Bacteria > Planctomycetota > Phycisphaerae > Tepidisphaerales > Tepidisphaeraceae > JBKJRK01. Next base: position 593 of record JBKJRK010000487.1, read on the forward strand.
CCGCTCCTGTGGCGCAAGGTCGCCCGGGGCTTGAGCGCCGGGCGCGTGCAGAGCGTGGCCGTCCGCCTCGTCGTCGAGCGCGAGCGGGAGATCGAAGCGTTCGTCCCGCAGGAGCACTGGAAGATCGGCGGCGTCTTCTCGACGCGTGTCGACCGGGCGGGGTGCAAGGTGCTCGCCGACAAGTGGCACGACTTCCTCACCAACACCGGCAACGGCGAACGCACGAAGCACGAGCGCGAGCAGTGGCTCACCGAGCACGACGCATTCAACGCCGAGCTCGTCGAACTGTCCGGCAAGAAATTCGAAGCCGGCAATAAAGACGATGCCCGCAAGGCGGCCGAGCTGCTGGGTTTCGTTCTCGACCGCGACGTGACGACCGAAGACGCCGACGCCAAGGGCCCGGCCAAAAACCTCACCCGGTTTTACGGCAAGCTCGGCACTTGCCCATCGTTTGCCGTGCGCGGCATCGAAAAGAAGCGGACGGCCAGCAGGCCGTCGGCCCCGTTCATCACCAGCACGCTCCAGCAGGCCGCTTCGAGCCGGCTGAGCTATCCGGCGCAGCGGACGATGCGCATCGCGCAGTCCCTCTACGAGACCGGCGTCATCACCTACATGCGTACCGACTCGACCCACCTGTCGGCCGACGCCGTGCAGATGGCCCGCTCGTACATCAAGAGCGAGTTCGGCGACCGCTACCTGCCTGAGAAGGCCAACGTCTACGCGTCGAGCAACAAGAGCGCGCAGGAAGCCCACGAAGCCATTCGCCCGACCGACACCGGCCTCACGCCCGCCGCCGCCCGCAACAAGCTGGGCGCGGACGAGGCCAAGCTCTACCAACTCATCTGGAATCGTTTCGTCGCCTGCCAGATGCCCCCGGCCGAGTTTGACCAGACGACTGCCTTTGTTGTCGGCAAAACGAAGTCCGGCGACGCCGTGTTCAAGGCGAACGGCCGCAAGCTCGTTTTCGACGGCTTCATGAAAGTCGCCGGGGTCAGCAGTGAAGACCAGTTGTTGCCCGAATTGAAGGAAACGCAGCCCGTAGCGCCGGTCGAGTTCGACCCCACCCAGCACTTCACCCAGCCCCCGCCGCGGTTCAGCGAGGCGAGCCTGGTGAAGGAACTGGAGAAGCAGGGCATCGGCCGGCCGAGCACCTACGCGAGCATCATCCAGACGATCCAGGACCGCGAATACGTCACGCAAGTCGACCGGCGGTTCTGGGCGACGATGCTGGGCAGCATTGTCACCGACAAGCTGATCCAGGCGTTTCCCGAGATCATGGACATCGGTTTCACCGCCGGCATGGAACTCAAGCTCGACAGCATCGAGGAACAGCACCTCGACTGGATCCAACTGCTCAAGGATTTTTACGGCCCGTTTCACGCGGTCGTCGACGGCGCGCTGGAAAAGATCGAGCACGCCGGCGGCACCGCTTCGCCATACACGTGCGACAAGTGCGGCAAGCCGATGGTGTACCGCATCAGCAAGAACGGGTTTTTCCTGTCTTGCACCGGCTACCCCGAGTGCGACGGCACCAAGCCGGTCGACAAACAGGGCAAGCCGACGTTGCGCGAGAAGAGCGACATCAAGTGCCCGATCTGCGGCCGAGAGATGCTCAAGCGCAAGGGCCGCTTTGGCGAGTTCCTCGGCTGCACCGGCTATTCGGTGAAGAACGAGAAGGGCGAACCGAGCTGCTCGTGCATTATCAACCTCGACAAGGACGGCCGACCGCTGCCGCCCAAGCCCAAGCCGATAACGACGACGATCGCCTGCCCGACGTGCGGAAGCCCGCTGTACCTGCGCGGCGGCAAGCGTGGTCCGTGGCTCGGCTGTAGCAAATACCCCAAGTGCCGCGGCCGCGGCGCGATGAACAAGCTGTCGCCGGAAGACCAGAAGCAGGTCGAGGCGCTCGCGCCACTTTTGCAAGAAGGCGCCGACGCCAGCGCCGCGCTGATCGCCAAAATCCTGGGTGACAACCCCGCCGCCGCCCCCACGCGGCCAGCCAACATTGCGACCGACATCGACTGCGACGAATGCGGCAAGCCGATGATCATCCGCACGGGTAAGCGTGGGCAGTTCCTCGGTTGCAGCGCTTACCCCAAGTGCAAAAACACCGCCGAACTGCCCGCCCGTCTCGTCGAAGAAATGGGCCTGAACGGTAACGGCGCCTCCGGCGTCAACGGCAACGGCCAACACGCCGATTCGGACAAGCCGTCCAAGGACGAGTCGCACGAAGAGATCGAGACCGACCTCGCGGTGGACTGAACGGGCTGGAGGGGGCCATCGCTCGCGCGCCGTCAGGAGGGTCTTTTGGCGCCGTTGGCGAGCAGACCCTCACCCCCAACCCTCTCCCGGCGCACCGGGAGAGGAATCAGAGTGCACACGCGATCGGCCCTGGCACGGAAACCACATCAGCTCGGGACGTTTAACGCCTGAGACGTCTGACGTATAAGATGGGCGATGTCCGAGATCGAACTGCTCTTCCTCGGCTCCGGCACCAGTGCCGGCGTGCCCATGATCGGCTGCCATTGCCCGGTCTGCACGAGTTCCGACCCGCACGACAAGCGAACCCGCACCTCCGTCGTGATCTCCTACGGCCAGACCCGCGTGCTCGTCGATACGACGCCCGAACTCCGCCTGCAATGCTGCTGGAACGACGTGCACCGCGTCGACGCGGTCGTCTTCACGCACGGCCACGCCGACCACGTGATGGGCTTGGACGACTGCCGCCGGTTTAACGTCGTGAAGAACGGCCCGCTCGACGTCTGGGCGGACGAGCGGACGCACGAGCTGTTGCAACGGTGCTTCGGCTACGCGTTTCGGGAGCCCCAGCCGGAGCAGAAAGTGTTCCGCCCCCACCTCGTCCCGCGGACGATCACGGAGCCGTTTGACATCAACGGGGTCACGTGGACGCCGATCCCGCTGATGCACGGCGACATGCCCGTGCTGGGTTTTCGCATCGGCCGGCTCGCCTACTGCACGGACGTCAGCTTCATTCCCGAATCGTCCTACCCGTTGCTCGAAGGGCTCGACGTCCTTGTCCTCGACGCGTTGCAAAAAAAGCGACACACCACGCACTTTTCACTCCACGAGGCTGTGGACGAAGCGAAAAAGATCGGCGCCCGGCAAACGCTCTTCACCCACATCGCCCACGGCCTGCCGCACGCCCAGACGAATGCAGAGCTTCCCGAAAACGTTCGTCTCGCCTACGACGGCCAGCGCGTCGTCGCGCGCCTCACCTGATCGTAGCTACGACGCCTGCGTCGCCTCATGTGCCGGTCGCGTTCACAGCAAGATGCGACGCAGGCGTCGCGGCTACGGTAATTGCAGTTTCATCTCCGCCACGTCATGCTGCGGGCGTGAAAGCGTATCGAGCCGTCGCCGAGTTTTACGACGCGGAGAACGCGGACAAGCCTGTGCTGGAGCAGGACGTCCCGTTTTTCATGGGACAATTGCCGAAGCGCCGGCAGAGCATTCTCGAGTTGGCGGTAGGCACCGCCCGGGCGGCGATCCCCCTGGCGCAGGCGGGGCATCGCGTCGTCGGCGTCGACTACGACCGGGACATGCTCGACATCGGCCGCCGGAAACGGGACGGCGTCGGGCTCGGGGATCGCGAGCTAAAGCTTCTGCACGGCGACTGTCTCAACCTTCGCTTGAGTGAAAAGTTTGACTGGGTGTGCATCTTCTTCAACACGTTTCTCGCGTTCACGACGCTCGAGGAGCAGGACAAGGTTCTCCAGGGCGCGCTCCGCCACTTGAAACCGCGCGGGCGGTTTTGGCTCGACGTGTTTCAGCCCGACATCAAACTGCTCGCCAAGCCCGTGTCTCGCGGCCTTGATCCAACGCTCTTTTACGTCCCGCACCATGACCGCACGGTGCTGAAAACGGTGGACCTCCGCCAGTTTCCCGAAAAGCAGTTACAGCAGGTCACCTTCAACTACGCCTGGCTCGGCCCGAATGGCCAACCCCGGCGGAAGAGCCGGTCGTTTGATCTGACTTATATTTTTCCCCGCGAGCTGCGCCTGCTGCTCGAACGCAACGGGCTGCAAATCGAGCACTTCTGGGGCGATTACGACGCCGGCTCGTTGGGAGCAAATTCTCCCAGGATGATCGTTCGCTGTTGCCGGATGTAGCCTGCGGCGCTATCCTAGCCCGCGACGCGAGGTTATAGCCGCGGGCGGAAGCCCGCGGGCTCCCGCCCGCGGCTATAAGCTGTGCGGGATCGCGAGAAAGGTTTGTACATATGAGTCAGGAAGCTCCGACGACGTCTGCTCAACCAGTAGGGCAGCCCGCGACGCGACCGACGGGTGCGACGCAGCAAGCGGGCACCCCGGCGATTCAGCGGCAGATGGTCAACTTCTCGTTTTACAAGCTTGACCCGGCGTTTCGGCGCCTGGGTGACCACGAGAAGATTCAGGCCCGCAGCGAGTTTGCGAAAGTACTCGACCAGCGTCACGAAGGTCTGATCTGCCTGTCGTACAGCACGGTCGGCCTTCGGCCGGACAGCGATTTCCTTCTGTGGCGGATTGCCGGTTCCGTCGACGCGTTTCAGGAACAATCCAAGGCGATCAACAAGACCCGCCTCGGCGGATACCTGACGACGCCGTGGTCGTTCGTCGCGATGACCAAGCGCAGCACGTACGTCGACAAGCTCGACCCGTTTCACACGCCCGAGTCGCGCACGAACATCATTCCCGGCAAGCGGAAATACCTGTTCATTTACCCGTTTGTGAAGACGCGCGACTGGTACCTGATTCCCCTCGAAGAGCGGCAGGCGATCATGGACGTTCACATCAAGGCCGGCAACAAGTATCCGAGCGTCAAGCTCAATACGACCTACAGCTTCGGCCTGGACGATCAGGATTTTGTTGTGGCTTTTGAGACGGATGAGCCGAAGGACTTTCTGGACCTGGTGATGGACCTTCGGGAAACGCAGAGCAGCAAATTTACCCAGCGCGACACCCCCATCTTCACCTGCGTCCAAACGCCGATGGTGAACGTGCTGGACCAATTGTTCTGACAAACGAAGCACTGCCCATGGCAGTTGACGTTTTGAACGCAAGCTCGGACAAAGGACTGGCCCCGGGGACGCGCCGCCGACGCCGCAAGGCCGCCGCCGCGGAAACGAGCACTCCCTCGGCCGTGCCGCGCGAGATCGTTGAGCGCATTGACCGCGTCCGCGAATACCACAACGCCAGCAAGCACACGTATCGGTCGGTTCGATTGAACCCTCATAAGGTCGAGTGGCCGAGCCAACCGAGCCCGTTTCGGGTTTTCTCCGATCATCCGAAAATCAGCCTGCCCGTCGAGCACCTCCCGGCGGACGAGTCGGCACTGTCGATTCTGTCAGACGGAGTAGGCGGACTGCCGGCCGAAAATCTGCACCCGCCTCAGGATCTGAATACGCTCTCCAACTGGCTCCGCCTCGCCAACGGCATCACCGGCGAGCGGCGGGTCGGAAAACATAAGTTTCAACTTCGCAGTTGCCCGAGCAGCTCGGCCCTGTTCCCGTTCGAAGTGTACGTCGCCGCCTTCGCGATCCAGGGGCTTGAGCCCGGACTCTATCACTACAGCGTCCAGGAATGCGCACTGCGTAAATTGCGAGGTGGGCACGCCGCACTTGCCCAGCTCAAGAAGGGGCGCCCGGATCTTGAGTTTCTCAAGACGGTTCCGGCGGCGCTGTTGGTGTCGACGATCTTCTGCCGCAGCGCGTGGCGATACCGCCAGCGGGGCTACCGATACGCGCTGATCGACGCCGGGCACCTGGTTCAGAATCTTGTGAGTGCGGCTGCCGGGCTGGGCATCCAGACGACAACGCGCCTCAGCATGAACGATCGCAACGCCCGCGAGTTGATCGGCATCTCGCCAAACGCTTCGTTCGGCGAAGCCGAGGCCGTGCAGGCGATGGTCGTCTGGGCCGAAACGGCGGCGGAGCCGATGCCGAAGTCGGACGACTCGAACTCACCGGCCGGTAACGAAATCTTATCGCCGATCGCGCGGCAGTCACTGGCTGAGAAGCTGGTGCCGTACGGGTCGATTGTGGCGGCTCATGAAGACTGCGTCGCGCCGGGCGTCGCCGTCCGCGGCGTGCGGTCGCCGCTCACGGAACTCAGTCCGCTTCCGAAAGATTTCGCTGCCGAAAATCTATCAGTCCCACAACCGATCACGGGCGGACCGTCGCTACGACACGTGATGACCAAGCGGCGTAGCGCCGGCGATTTCGTTCGCGAACCCGTTCCGCTTGATCGATTCTGGACGATCAACCGGCTCGCGTTTCGCGGGGGAAGCTACTTTCCAGTGTTTCCCTCCGGCCCGCACGCCGGCCTGGTCCGGGCGATGTGGATCGTCAATGACGTAACCGGGCTGGAACCCGGGCTCTGGTGCTACAACGCCATCGACGATCAATGGATGCTCCACCGCAGCGGTACGCACAGGCTCGAAGCACAATACCTTTGCCTCGAACAGCCTGTCGGTGGTAACGCCGCCGCGCTCGGCTTCATGGTCGCCGATCTCAAGCCCCTCATGGACCGCGGCGGCCCCGACACTTATCGCCTGGCGCATCTCGAGGCCGGCATCGCCGCCCAGCGTATTTTTCTCGCCGCCGGGGCGCTCGGCGTCGGTTGCACGGGCATCGGTCCGTTTTACGACGACGAAGCCCTCAAATTCCTCGACCCCGAGCCGTCGGGGTGGGAAGTGATTTATTCCGTTGCGGTAGGCGTGCCAAAAGTTGAAGAGCGGGCCCGGCCGTGATGCCGTGGCGCGGGCGCCTCGCCCGCGCGTCTGCTTAAAAAGCAAGAACGCGGGTGAGACACCCGCGCCACCTTCGGTGTGTGAAACGCTTGAACGGGAGTCGCCGAGCCTCTAGCTTGGGCTTTATGAGTATCGAAGCGGCGGTCGAGAAGTCGTATCCATATGTCGCAGACCTGCGACACCGCCTCCACCGGATTCCAGAACTTGGCTACGAAGAGTTCAAAACGGCGGCGCTCATCCGGGCCGAACTTGATGCATTAGGCCTGCCTCACGTAGACGGCGTTCCGGGCGCGCCGACGGCTACCATCGCGTGGTTCGGCGATACCGGCAAACCTTGCGTCGCGCTCCGCGCCGACATTGACGCGCTTCCCATCTCCGAGCAAACCGGCTTTCCCTACGCCAGCACCCACCCCGGCCGGATGCACGCCTGTGGACATGACGGGCATTCCGCGACGCTTCTGGGCGTGGTGTCGATCCTGAAATCGATCGAGCGCGAGTTGCCGGTGTGTGTGAAGTTTTTCTGGCAGCCCGCCGAAGAAGGCGGCGGTGGGGCGGGAAAGCTTGTCGAGGCAGGGGTGCTCGACGGGCGCATCGGGCCAAAGGTCGACGCCGTCTTCGGCTTGCACGGTTGGCCGGGGCTTAAAGTCGGCGCCGTCGCCACCAAGCCGGGCGCGCTGCTCGCGGCGACCGATACGTTCGCCGTCGATTTTCGCGGCTCCGGTTGTCACGGCGCGTTCCCGCACCTCGGCCGCGACCCGATCGTGGCGGCGTGTGAGGCGGTCATTAGTTTGCAGATGTTCGTCAGCCGTGAGATGGACCCGACCGACTCTGCCGTCGTCACCGTCGGCAAGTTTCATGCCGGCACCGCGACAAACATCATTCCCGACGTCGCCACCATCGAAGGCACCGCGCGCACCCTGACGCCTCAAGCCCGCCAGGCCATTGCCGCCGGCATCGAACGCCGCTGCGCCGGAATCGCCGCGGCGAACGGATGCACGGCCCGGCTCACCTGGACCGAAGGCTATCCGCCCACCGTGAACGACCCCGCGACGGCCGACTACGTCGCCCGCATCGCACGCCAGACGGTCGGCGCCGACCGCTTCTTTCCCGTCGCCCGCCCCAGCATGGGCGGGGAAGACTTCGCCTACTACCTCGAAAAAGTGCCCGGCTGCTTCTTCCTCGTCGGCGTCGAGCCGCTCGATCGAGATTCGTACCCGCCACTGCACAGCGACCGATACGATTTCACCGACGCGTCCCTGGGGATCGGGATGCGGATGTTCGTGGAATTGGTGCGGAACTTCGGGAAGTGAATCGGTATAATTCGCCGTATGAAGTCCGCCGTCCGTGAGCCTGTCGCAACCAAGCGAGTCCGCTGGACCGTCGAAGACTACTTTCGCATGTCCGAAGCGGGCGTGTTCGATGACCGCCGGGTTGAATTACTCAACGGGGAGGTCATTGAAGTGCTCGCACAAGCAAATCCACACCGGCTGGCAATCACGAAGGGGACTCAACTCCTACTTCAACATTTCCCCTCTTCATCACACTAGGTTGTGATCCAAGGAACGT
>JBKJRK010000512.1:0-2636 GCA_046593135.1 Tepidisphaeraceae bacterium
GACGGTATTCGTACGGGCAAGCGTGATCAGCTTCTCGACGAAGGATTTGATCTCCTTCGCCTTCGGCTGCGTCGCAACATGGCCCAGAGCCTGTTCGAGCACGGCAAGATCCGCACGACGCTGCCGAAGGCGAAGGAGATCAAATCCTTCGTCGAGAAGCTGATCACGCTTGCCCGTACGAATACCGTCAACAACCGCCGCCGGGTTATCGCGCTGATGCGCGACCGCCGGCTGGTGGATGACGAGCAGGAGTTCACCGGGCAGAAGGTCGTGCAGAAGCTGTTCGACGAGGTCGCGCCGAAGTTCGCCGACCGCCCGGGCGGCTACACCCGGATCATCAAGACGTCGGACTATCGCATCGGCGACGGCGGGACGTGGGTGTACCTGCAACTGCTGACCGAAGAGAGCCGCCCGACCGGCACCGCCCGCCGGTCCCTTGGGCTCCGCCGTAAGCGCAATGAACGCCGGCACCAGTTTGCCAGCAAGGTTTTGAAAGCCGTCAAGGGCAAGGCTGGAGCCCCAGCCGAAGCCGCCCCTGCGGCCGAAGAAGATAAGTCGGCGGAATAGCCGTAATAATCGTCTTCGTTATCGAATACTTAACACGGGGACCGGCTAACCCAGCCGGTCCCCGTGTTTTTTGCAGAAAGCAATGTTGCTTAAATAGCGCCGGATTCAGCTCTTGTTGACGAAATGTAAGCCGGCTCTACAATGGAATCCAGCTGCCAAGCGACTGAGTGCCCGGTTTCATGGGCGAACAGTTCCCATTCCGTAGCAGGGGACGCAGGAAAAGCCGGAGCATTTTCCGGCGGTTGCAGAACGACGATTACTGGTATAATCCACTCTCCGCGCATCGCCGGGGGGAGCCGACGGACCAGATTTAACGAAAGACAGCGCCCGATATGTGGGTGACCCTTCTTCAATACTCCCTGACCACTCTGTACATCACCGTCCTCTGCGCCGTCGCGCTCTACGGCCTGCACCGGTACATCCTGGTGTATCTGTACGTCAAACACCGGAAAGACGTCTACCTGCCCAAAGGCATGTACACGATGCTGCCCAAGGTGACCGTCCAGCTCCCGATGTTCAACGAGGACACGGTCGCCGCGCGCATCATCAAGCACTCGTGCCTGATCGATTACCCGCTCGACCGGCTTGAAATTCAGGTCCTCGACGACAGCACCGACCACTCGGCCGATATCGCCAAAAAGGCCTGCGAGGAATGGGCGGCCAAGGGTTATCCGATCAAGTACATTCACCGCAGCGACCGCAAAGGCTACAAGGCCGGCGCGCTCGCCGAAGCGATGAAGGTGGCGACCGGCGAATTCATCGCCATCTTCGACGCCGACTTCATCCCACCGCGCGACATTCTTCAGAACGTCGTCAACTACTTCACCGATGATAAAATCGGGATGGTTCAGGTCCGCTGGGACCACCTCAACCGCGACGCGTCGCTACTGACCAAGAGCCAGGCGATTTTCCTTGACGGGCACTTCGTCATCGAGCACACCGCCCGCAACCGCAGTGGCCGGTTCATGCACTTCAACGGGACCGCCGGCGTATGGCGCCGGACGTGCATCGACGACGGCGGCGGGTGGGAACACGACACGCTCACCGAAGACCTGGACCTGTCCTACCGTTGCCAAATGAAGGGCTGGCAGTTCGTCTACCTCCCCCAGTTCTGCGCCCCGGCCGAACTTCCGCCGGAGATGATCGGCTTCAAGCAGCAGGCTCACCGCTGGACCAAAGGCAGCTTCCAAACCGCCATTAAGCTGCTCGCCAAAATCGTCCGCAGCAAGCACTTGAGTTATCGCGTCAAGACCGAGGCCTTTTTCCACCTGACGAACACGCTCGTTTACCCGCTGATGGTGTTGCTGACACTGATGATCTACCCCATTTTCTACATGTACAGCGACACCGTGCATTACCAGGCGCCGCTTAAGCCCGGCGTGCACACCAACCCCGACTGGGGCAGCTACGTCTTCAGCGCCTCCCTGTTCATCCTCGCCACCTGCTCCGCCAGCACGTTCTTCGTTTTCGGCCAGCGCGAGCTATTCGGCAAGCAGGCGGGATGGAAGACCATCCTTCACCTGCCGTTCCTGATGGCGCTTGGCGTCGGAATGGGGCTGAACAACGCCCGCGCCGTCTTCGAGGCGATCTGGGGCGCTTTCCATAAAAAAGAAAGCGAATTCGTCCGAACACCCAAGTACGGCGTGACCGGGATCGATCGCAAAAAATGGCGCAGCGAACGCGTCTTTACGCTCAAGCGCATGTACCTGCCCGTCCTCGAAATCGCCATGGGCTGCTACATGGCGTGGTGCATCTGGATCAGCATCTGGTGGCATATCGGCCGGAGCAGCATCCCGTTCCTTCTCATCTTCACCGGCGGGTACTTCTACGTCGGCTTCAGTTCCATTTACGCCCTCTACCAGATGAGCCGGGAGCCGGAAATTGAAACTGACCTTGCCGAAACGCCCATCGACGTCGCCGGATCGGTTTGATCGTCGGGTCGACTCACACGGATCGTGATTAATCCTCGCGCGAGTTCAGGGCCGCTGAAGCTGCCTTGCCGGCTGGAAAGCTGAGACATGACGCGCACGGATTAATCCTGATCCGTATGATTGAGCAATAGCGCAAAT
>JBKJRK010000290.1:0-7241 GCA_046593135.1 Tepidisphaeraceae bacterium
AACCAACCCGCGTGCCGGTTCTTCCGGGCTTCACGGATAACGCTGTCCATGTCCTTTTGGGCGAGCAGGTGCGCGATGAGCATGTAGCTCGGAATGCCCACGCGCGGCGTCTGCCCCGTGGCTCCGAAACCCGCACTCGTCCAGCACAACGCGATCCCTTCCGCGTTCATCCCCGCGCCCATCGGCATGCCGGGGAAGCCGTAGGCCAGGACACTCACCCCCACCCCCCCGTCGGCCCGACGCCATTCCGTCACGCGCGACTTCCCCGCGACGCTCTGCATCCAGTCCCAGGTCTGGCCGACGTAGGTGTGCTCGTTGCCCGTATCCGGCGGGGCGACGGCGACGGCGGTGCAATGGCCGTGCTTGGGCAAGTCGGTACGGTGATAGAACTCCTCGTGCAGGTTGATCAAGACGATTTCATCGAACGTCCGCCCCGCTCCCTCCGCAATTCCTTGAAACTCTTCGGCCACCATGGGGCACTCGACACGCACGACTTCGCCGCAAGCCGAGGCATAGCGGAGCATCTGCTCTTTCGTGGACGGCCGGTCGACGAACGCCGCGTCGATTTCCTTCTGGAGGAAATCACGTATCGCTTCACGGAACTGCTTCCCGTAGGCTTGCCCACGCTCCCTCGGCTTCCCCTCGAGCACGCTCGCCGGCGCGAACTCGCGTGCGGCATCCTTCGCAGGCTGCGCAGGGGCCCGGGCGGAGAAGGCGCTTGCCAAGAGGACCGCAACGAACAAGGGCGCCAGGCTGGTTCTCCGTCGACGTCGGGCCATGATGGAAACCCTCCGGGGCAGGACTTTCTGCGTGCTCGATCCTCGTCCATAATTAAAACGCATGATGGCGCCGCCGGACGGACGTAGCAGCGTTCATGGCCGGCCGGCACCGCCCACACCCTCGAACAGCGAGGACCGTTCCGCCGGACCGGTCCATTGCAGCGACGACGCGCAGATCAAACTCCTCCAGACCGTCCGCCGCAAGGGGTTCGTAGCAACGTCTCACCGATTGACAGAGTCCCGAGCGTACAGACGCGAGCCGGATAACGCATTTTTTTCCGTTCACTGGCCGGGCCGACGACCAAAGCTGCGTCATCTTCCAACCGCGGCTTCGACTTTTTCGAGCAGCTTGTAATACGGGTCCAGCCCGTCCTTGCGAATGATCGGGGCGGGGAGTTTGGTCCACCAGTCGATTTTTTCGCCTCGGATCGCGCGGTCGAGCAGGTCGGCGGCGCCGCACGATTCTTCCCACAGCGGCTGGCCGATGACGGCGTGGACTTCGCCGTCGCGGACGAGGTCTAGGTTTTGGCGCGTGTAGTCCATTGCAATGATGACGATCTTCCGGCCCCCCTGGCCCGCAGACCTTTGGGCGTTGGCCCACGTGACGGCGCCGCCGCCGGTGGTGGAGAGTGCGGCTTTCAGGTCCGGCTGGGACTGCATCAGCGCGCTCGCCTTGGCGATCGCGGCTGAGGTGTCGAATCCCTCCTCGATCGGATCGAGCACCTTCACCTTGGGATACATGTCATTCATCGTTTTTTTGAATGCCTCGGCGACCTGGTTTTCCGTGGTGTTGAAGCCGCCTTGGGAAATCGCGACGGTTCCTTCCCCGCCGATCATCTTGCCGATCTCCGTCGCGGCCTCGACGGCGTATTGCGCGGGGTCGCAACTGATGACCCCCTTGGCCCCCGGCACGGATCCTTCCGCGGCGGGGAAGTGGGGCAGCACGACCGGCACGCCGGCGGCGCCGGCTTGCTCGATCAACGCGTTGTAAGCGGGCGTGCCCGTCCAGACCGCCATTCCCGCGGCGTCGCCGCGCCCGATCGCCTGCTCGGCCAGCGCGACCGTGCCGGCCACGTCCGGACCGTCCGTCCCGATGATCACAGGCTCATACCCGTGCTTCCGCGCGCACTCCGCGAATGCGATCTGCGTCAACTGGTGCACGGGGTGGCCCTTCGACGGCTGCACCCAGTACAACTTTTTCTTCTCCCCCGACGCGGGCGTCGCGCCCGAGTTCTCCCGCTTACATCCCGCGGGCAAAAACATCAGGCAGCCGAGCAAGGCGACAATCCGGCGACGATATGTCATGCGAAAGCCCTCATAAGTTGCCGGTTGTCAGTTGCCAGTGGGGGAAGTTCGTCTGGCACTGGACTGGTAACTGGCAACTAGCAACTAATTTCTTCACGCCGGCTTCGTCCGACGACGAAGAATATCCACCGACACGGCGGCGACGATGATGAAGCCGACGGTCGCGGTCTGCCAGTACGTGTTGACGCCGCTCGTGATTAACCCGCTTCGGACGACCTGTAGCAAGAGAAGCCCCAGGACAGTTCCGCGCACCGTCCCGACGCCGCCGAACAGGCTGACGCCGCCGATCACCACGGCCGCGATCACGTCCAGTTCCCACCCGGTGCCGAAGTCCGGCTGCGCGACGCCGACCTGCGCCGCCATCAGAATCCCGGCAAGCCCGGCCAGCGTGCCCGTCAGCACGTAGCAGAAAATCTTCACCCCTCCGGTGCGGATGCCGGCGATGCGCGCGACCTCGGGGTTGCCCCCCGTGGCGCAAACTGACCGCCCGAACACCGTCCGCCGCAGGACGAAATCGCCGACGATCGCTAAGCTAAGGAACACGAAGAACGCGCAGGAAACGCCCAAGGGGGTTAGTTTTCCGAATCGCACCAGCGCTGCGGGCAACGGGTATAGCGGATAGCCCGAGCAGATCGCGTAGGTGATCCCGCGGGCCATGTACAGCATCCCGAGCGTGGCAATAAACGCGGGCAACCCGACGCGCACCGCCAGCAGGCCGTTGATCAATCCTGCCGCGGCGCCGGCGAGCAACCCTACGGCGAGTGACGGCGCTACGGGCCAATGCAGTTTGACCATGAGCCACCCCGCCACCACCGCGCACAGCCCCGCTACGGAGCCGACCGACAAGTCGATCTCGCCCGAGACCATCAAGAGGGTCTGCGCGACCGCGATCAATCCGATGAACGCGACCGCCCGGAGCATAGCCGCGATGCTCCCCGGGGTAAGCAGCACCGGATTGAGCAGATAGAAAACCAGCAGCAGAACGAGCAGCGGAACGAGGACGCCCACCTCCGGCGTCGCCAGCATTCGCCGCCACGGAATCGTGCGGCGCGGCGGCGATCCGCCGGTCTCAGCTTTTGCGCTTTGTCGTTCGACTGCCGTCATGCTGTATTCCAATGTATACCAAAGTACGCCTGAGACGTGGAATTGCAACAAAACTGATCCTGCGTATCGCAACGGGTCATTCGCTTAAAAAAGTCGCGGCCGGCTTCGCTCGGGCCTAGTGGGCGCTGCCTCGATTCAGCCGTCAGAGCCCCGGCACGTACCCTTGCCCAAACTTGGAACTCAGCGGCCCCCGGAAACCGTCCCCGAACGGCATCCACGACGTGGTCCCGCCGTCAACGATGAGAGTCTGTCCGACGATGTAGCGCGAGTCGTCAGAAGCCAGGAAGGCGGCGACGCGGGCGATGTCGACCGGCTGACCCACAAAGCCAGCCGGAATTCCGCGGCCTGCTTTGCGCGGGTCGTAGTCGGGAACGGCGATGTAGGTGTTCTCAACCTCAATGCTCCCCGGCGCGATCGCGTTCACGCGGATCCCGCTGGGGGCAAGCTCGATCGCAAGTTGGCGGTTGAAGGAAACGATGGCTCCGCGGGTTCCTGCGTAGACGGAATGCTCCTGCTTACCCTGCATCGCGTGGATCGACGTGATGTTGATCACCGCGCCCCCGCCGGCTTCCCCGCCGGCGGCGCGCATCGCCGGGACCACCGCTTGCGTGAGGAAGAACGGGGCGCGGACGTTCACGTTGTAGAGCGTGTCGAACTGCTCCGGCGTCACCAGCTCGAACGGCCGGTTCATGGTGATGCCGGCGTTGTTGACAAGTACGTCGATCCCGCCGAGGAACTCTACCGCCCGCACGGCCAGCTCGCCGATCTTTTTGAAGTCGTTGAAATCGGCGCCGAACGCCTCGGCGGAGCCGCCGTTCGCACGGATCTCCTCTACCGCCTTGACCGCCCCGGCCGCGCTGTGCGAATAGTGCAGCGCGACCGCCGCCCCCTGCCGGGCAAACTCCAAGGCGATTTCCCGCCCGATGCCCGTCCCCGCGCCGGTGACCAAGACTCTCCTGCCCGTCAGCCGTTTGTTTGACATCGCCGTGCCCTCAACCACCTCGAATAACATTTTGCCACCGATGGGGCACCGATGGACACCGATGAGAAGACGCGAAAGACATTCGGCCACGAATGCACACGACTAAGACGGCACCAATTTCTTTGGTGTCGTTCGAACGGTTCGTGGCTCAGATTCATTCCCAATCGGTGTTCATCGGTGCCCCATCGGTGGCTGAGTTTTTCCCTGGGACAGTCATTCAAAACTCGCGCGTGTACCCGGCCGTCCACCCGCCGTCGACGGTGAGGACGGCGCCGTTGACGTAGCTGCTTTCCGGTGCGGCGAGAAACAGAACGGCGTTGGCGACTTCTTCGGGCGTGCCCGGCCGGTCGAGCGGCACGTGGGCGAGCATCTGCCGGACGGAGTCCTTGAATTTGCCGTCCTCGGCATAAAACAGCCGGCGGGTCCCGTCGGTGAGGATCGAGCCGGGGGCAACGCAGTTGGTGAGAATACCCCTTCCGCCCAATTCGATAGCCATGACCCGGGTCAGATTGACGACCCCTGCCTTGGCCGCCGCGAACGCGCACTGGAGCCTCAGGGGAACCAAGCCGACGACCGACGCGATGTTGATGATCCGCCCGCCGGTATTTTGGCGGAGCATCGCCCGGGATGCGGCGCGGCTCATCGAATAGACGCCGGTCAAGTCGACCGCCAGCAGCCGGTCCCACTCCTTGCGTGGGAACTGATCGATCGTGACGCGGTGGTCAATCGTGTTGGTGCCGGCGTTGTTCACCAGGATGTCCAGCGAGCCGTGCTGTGCAACCACTTGATCCACGACCTGCTCAATTTGGGCCTCGTCGGTCACGTCCAAGGCGAAGGCCGACGCGCCGCTGGCCATCCCTGCGGCGTCGGCCGCCGTGTTGCGGTCCAGGTCGGTGTATACAACTGTCGCGCCGTTGGCCGCCAAAACACCGGCAATGGCGCCCCCGATGCCGCCGGCGGCGCCGGTCACGAGTGCAACTTTTCCTTTCAAATCGACTTGCATATAAGACGTCCGAACCAAAAGTTGCCCCGGCTCCCAAACCCGCATGGGATCATACCGTTTCGGCGTTGAAAATGAAGACGAAAGGGTTAGGTTGACCGGATTGCATACCACAGTATACTTGAGGCACAATGTCACTTAATCTGAAGGAAAGGGCGTACGACCACATCCTCGGCAAGATGCTGGGAGGCGGCATCCGGCCGGGGGCGAGGCTGTCGGACATCCACCTCGCCCGCGAAATCGGCATGAGCCGCACCCCGGTGCGCGAAGCGATCATCCAGATGGAGACCCAAGGCCTCGTCGAGCAAGTCGAGGGTGTCGGGCCGCGCGTGAAGAGCCTCGACCGGGCCGACCTCGACGAAACGTTCGAGCTGCGTGAAATGCTGGAAGTCGCCGCTATTGGCAAGGCGACCCTCCGCATCACCGAGCCCGAGCTGTGCGAGCTCCAATCCGTCTGCGACCAGTATCTGTTGGCGACCCGGATGCTGCGAAAGGCCAAAAACAGGAGCGACACCGAGCAACTGTTTGATCGCATGGTGGTCCTGGACATGGCTTTTCACCTGATGGTGATGCGGGCCGCCCGGAACCGCCGGCTGCTGCGGATCATGGGAGACCTGCACGTGCTGAGCCGTATCCTGCGGCGGCGCGCCGACCTGCCGGCAGTGAGCACGTTAACCCGGTCGGCGTTGGTGTGGCGCGACCACGTCCGCATCGTTCGCGCGATGCGCCGCCGGGACGTCGGCACCGCGCAATCGTGGATGTCCCGGCACATCGAGCGGGCGCGCAAGTACCACATCGAGGCCTTCGACTGGCACCAGCGACAACTCGGCCTGGGCGGGGCCGGCGACAGCCAGCTGCCGCCGCACCTGTCTCGGATGCTCTCGGGAATGGAACTCGGCGAACCGATTTCAGTCCCCCCGCCACCGACTTCAAAGCCCCGACCGCTTCAAGCCGGCCGCAAGCCGAAAAAGCGTATCACTTAAAAAACGCGTCCGGCAACTCGCCCATTTGAACGGAGACCGTCTCGTGCCAGAGCCTCAAAGCACCTTGAGTGAGCGCCGCGTCGTCATCACCGACGCGACCTTCGACTCGTTCGAAATTGAAGAGAGCATCCTGCTACCGCTCGGATGCTCCGTGCAATTCCGACAATGTAAAAGCGAGGCCGAGCTGATCGAGCTTACGGCCGATGCCGACTTTGTCATTACGCAGTTTGCGCCGGTTACGGCGGAGGTGATCGGCGCGATGCGCCGCGCCCGACTGATCGTCCGGTACGGCATCGGCGTGGACAACGTCGACCTCGAAGCCGCCCGCCGCCGAGGCATCCCCGTCTGCAACGTCCCCGATTATTGCATCGCCGAGGTGGCGGATCACACGCTCGCGCTGGCGCTTTCGGCCACCCGGCGCCTCACGACGCACTGGGACCGCGTGCGGGCAGGCGTGTGGGGAATGACGGTGCCGCTCGAGGCGATGAAGACGTTGTCCCAGATGACTGTGGGCGTCGTCGGATTCGGCCGAATCGGGCGGCAGGTGGTTCAACGCCTGCGGGCGTTCGGGTGCCGCATCCGCGTGAGCGATCCCGTTGTCCCCGCGGAGCAGATCCGCACGGCCGGCGCCGAGCCGGCTTCGCTCGAAGACCTGTGGCGCGAAAGCGACCTCATCACGCTTCACTGCCCCTCGGGCCCGCACACGCGCAAGATTGTAAACACGGACACGCTCGCAAAGATGAAAACCGGCGTCGTGTTCGTGAACGTCGGCCGGGGGGACTTGGTGGACAGCGACGCCCTCCTCGCCGCGCTGAATTCCGGCAAGGTCAGTGTCGCCGCGTTGGACGTGTGGAACCCGGAACCGCCGGGAGCAGAAAGTCCGCTGCTCAAGCTGGAGAACGTGATCGTTACGCCGCACGTGGCGTCGGTCAGCGCCAAGGCGGTGCGGACGCTGCGCGAATCGGTGGCGCACGCCGTGGGGCGTGTGATCCGCGGCGAGCCGCTGATCAATGTCGTCAACGGCGTCTCGGAAGCGCGCGCCGTTTGAAAGTAATCCGATGCCGATTTCGTCCGACGACCTCACCGAA
>JBKJRK010000329.1:0-3958 GCA_046593135.1 Tepidisphaeraceae bacterium
ACGAAGCAACCCGCTTCCTCCAAAGTTACATTCAACCCGCGATGGGCGCGGCAACGCCACTCCTTCGTATTTTTTGGAACCCGTGTTAGAATAGAGCGTCAAATCGCTCGGGCAACGGGGATTGCGCATGTTGGGAAGGGTGGCGGCTGGGGGTTGAAGTGGAGCTGTACGGGCGATTCGGGGCTTTAAGCGTGGGTTGCCGGACGACGGATGCGTCCGGGGGAGTTTCGTTTGGCGATTTCAGTTCAGTGTGCGACGTGCGGTAAGCGTTACCACGCCGCCGATCACATGGCCGGCCGGCGCATGCGCTGCAAGAACTGCGGCGCGACGTTTCAACTCCCCGCGGCGCCGACGAGCGACGAGCCGTTTGAGCAGCCTCAGATCACGGACGCCGACGCGACGATCTCGTTGACGCATCACTTTCAGGATCGCTCGCCCACGCGTCCCACGCCGGAATTGAATCCGCCATTCGGCGACGAGCCGTTTGATCCGAACGCGGACGTCGATTCTGTTTTTCAGGAAGCATTTCAGGAATACGCCCCGTCGCGGGGCAACACGCCGTTTGTATTTCCCGGCAGCAAGGAACTGGACCGCTGGGTTCCCGCAGTGCTGGTCACGCTGTCGGTTGCCTGGCTTGCGTATCAAACACTGGGCTCGCGCGTCGAGACCGACGGCTATTCCCCGGCGGAGCCGGGCTGGGTCGGGCCCGTGCGCCTGCTCGTGCTGCTCCTCACGTACGCCGGCGTCGTATTCCCCATCTGTCTTAAGGGCACGCGCATGGCGGCGCGCAAGCTCAATTACGAACTGCCGTCGGGGTCGGCTTGGCGCGCGTTCGCAACTTTTCTGCTGCCGGTCACGATCGGCTGCGTCGTTTGGCTCAGCAACGAGTCGGTTCCGGGGTTCATCCTGGGCATCCTGCTCGGCAGCATCGTCGCGATGCCGATCATGTGGCTGTTGTTTCGCATCCGGAACGACGACGCCCCGGTTTCCCTCGGCTACGGGGCGGGGGCGTTTGGGGCGGGAGTGCTGGCGTCGGTCGTTATCTTGGTCGTGCTCAACCTGATTGTCGTCGGCGTGGTGCGCGGCACGAAGGCCAAAAACGAACTGGTCATGAGTCCCTTCGGTCCGGGATTCGCCTGGGACCCGCCGGCGCCGCGCGAAGTCGCGGCCAAGACGAAGCAGAAGAAGCCCGCCCCGTCCCCCGAGCGCGGCGTGCCGGTTTCTCCGACGACTAAAGCGTTCAGCGACGACACCGTCGGCGGCGACGCCTCCACGCGTCCTTCCCCCGACGCCGTCGTCGTGACCCGGCCGGCTGAAACCGGCGCGTCCCCGGCGACGACGCAAGAAAGCATCGACCCGACCAATCCCGGTCCGGGTGTGCCGCCGGTCGTCGTGGACCCCGCGTCGGGCATTGCCAACGCGGTAAAATCGGCAATCGCGGCCAACACGCCGATTTACGGTACGGTCGTGGCCGAACTGTTTGAGCGGGTGACGGGGGAGATGGAATCGATCGTCTACCCACTGTTGCCGGGCAGCGCCGTGGCGATCGTCAAGAAGACGCCGCGCCTCAACGAGGACAGCGTCGAGCTGTGGAGCACCGCCGACTGGCAGCCCAAGCGGACCGAAACCTTTGCCCGCCCGGTGGACGGCGTAGAAGGGTACGAGTTGAGCCTCAACGGCGCGTTGTTCGTGCGACTGACGGATTTTCCGTCGTTGCAGGCGCAGATACATTCGTTCGCCGAGGGTGCCCTGCTTCGCCCGATCAAGTTTGACCGGAACGGGCCGACCCCGCAGATGCTGGGATTCTGTGCGAGCGAAGAGTTGCTGGTGCTCTCGTCGCCCGGAGGGCAAAGCACGATTGACATCTGGGACGCGTCAAAATCAAAGAAGCTCAAGCGGTTTGAAACGCCGGCCTTCTCCACGGCGCCCGGCAATTATGCCATCAGCCGCGACGGTAAGCTCCTCGCGATCATTGTCCGCGACGACGCCGCGGCCACCGGCCGGCTGGAGATATACAACCTCATCACCGGCAAGCTTACTCGCAAGATCATCATCGACGAACTTCAGTGGCACCCGACGGTCAAGCCTTCGGGACTGTCGTTCAACGAGACCGGCGACAAGATCGCCACCCTGTTCGAGCACGAAGGCCAGGGGCTGTTTCTCTGCTGGGGCGAGAAAGACAACATCCCGATTCACCAACACGTCTACCCCGGCGGCCTGTTGCCCGACGGGCTGAACACGACGGGATTTCGCGGACAAGCGTTTGCGCTCGTGGACGACGGACAAGCTTGGCTCTTGTACGGGGCGAGCGTCTTTGATTCAAAAACAGGGAAGCTGCTCGGCGACCTGAAGATCAAGAACATCAAGTCACAGCGGGTCGTCAGTTCCGACACCGTTCTGTTCGAGCAGGAGCCGGAGCCAAACCAGCGGACGTTGCTCGAAGTCCGCCTCGACGTCGGCCGCGTCCGCCGCGAGGCGGCATCGGCAGGCGGCGGCAAGCCGCAGACAAAACCGTGATGCGTGAAGAGTGATTCGTGAAGCCAAAGCCTGGTCTCACGCATCACTCTTCACTCGTCGCGATACCGATCCATCAAATCGCGCCGAATCGGCGCGGCGTTCGCGCAACCTCGGCGCGTCCCCAAATTGCCCCGTCCGATTATTGATCCGCCGCGATTCTGTCCGCCGAAACCACTGGCATGGCAATACCCGGCGTCAGTTCATTCAGCGGCAACTCGGCACCTTCGAGCGGCGCGAAGAAGAACTTCGAGCTCAAGACCGAAGACTTCATCAAAATGATGGTCACCCAGCTCCAGAACCAAGACCCGTTGGAGCCGGCGAAGAACCAGGAACTGTTAGCGCAGATGAGCCAGATCGGCCAGCTTCAGTCGGCAACGTCGCTCCAGGAAACACTGAAGGGCGTCGTCACGCAAAACCAGATCGGGGCGGCCGCGGGCCTGATGGGCAAGAAGGTTGAAGGCCTCGACACGGAGGACGACCCGGTTGACGGTATCGTCACGTCGGTACGCGTCGAAGCGGACGGCGTTAGTCTGGAACTGGACAACGGCAAGTCGCTCCCGCTCAGCCGGGTGACGTCGATCGCCGCTCCTGCAACGAGCTAAACGAAATTCAGCGACGGTCCGCCGGACCGATTTCGCGATGGAACATGCCGGCGGCGGAGTTCGCCGGCGAACAAGACGGGTGCGGAGCACCGGTGTGTTGGAGCGGTCATGGCACTAACAAGCGCGCTGTTCACGGGGCTGTCCGGTCTGGACGTTAACCAGGCCCGGCTCAATGTCGTGGGCAACAACATCGCCAACGTAAATACCGTCGCGTTCAAGAGTAGTCGGGCTCTGTTCAAGCCTCAATTTTACGTCACCGAAAGCGGCGGCACCCCGCCGAGCGGTGACTTCGGCGGCACCAACCCGAGCCAGCGCGGCCTGGGCGCGGTCGTCGCGTCAATCGAAAAAGACTACAGCACCGGCTCCATCGAGCCCACCGGCAAGCCGACCGACCTCGCGATCGACGGCACCGGCTTCTTCGTCGTCAAAGGCGAGGGACAAAGCTACACCCGCGACGGGTCGTTTACCCTGAACTCCTCGAACCAGCTCGTCACCACGAGTGGCCAGTTCGTCCAGGGCTACGCCGCCGACGACGACGGCAACATCCTGCCGGGGCAGTTGCAGAACATCCAAGTTCCTCTCGGCACGACGACCACGGCATCGGCGACGGAAAACGTCTCGCTCGAAGGCAACCTCAACGCCAACGGCGCCGTCGCCGCCGGCGCGAGCATCCTCACGAGCCAACTGCTGACAACGTCCGGCGGCACCGCCCCGGCGGCAGGAACCGTTCTCACCGACGTGCGCGACCTCGCGAGCGGTGCGACGTTATTCAATACCGGCGACACGCTCACACTCGCCGGCGAGAAGGGCGGCCGGACGCTGGCGGATTCGCAGTTTAC
>JBKJRK010000331.1:0-3394 GCA_046593135.1 Tepidisphaeraceae bacterium
CAACCGACCAACAAACCGGCGAAGACCAATGCCGACGCCGAGCACTTAGCAAACATGATTAACTCCTTCGAGATCGATCGCATGCTTCAACCCTTTGCCGGGCTGCAAGCCACGCACGCCGTATAGTAAACAGTGAACCGACCTGATCTTGCAAGTAACAATCTCGCAGACGCCAGCCGGCCTTCGTTAGCGGCTCTTCTCGCCGGCATTCGGTGGTGTTGGCGGGGGCGGAGGCCCCTTTAGTTCTGCGAGAAATTCGACAAGCGTCGATTCGTGCTTCTGCTTGACGAGCAAGTCGGCCGCCTGGTAGAGCCGGTAGGCTTCGGTGCGGTCGATGTTGAAGTACGTGGCGATGTTGTTCACGCTTTCGCGGAAGCTCATGAACGGCACGTTGCTCAGCGTTTCGACCTGTGTCAAGGCGATGTGAACGACGCGTACGGTGTGGCCGGTACGGTCGGTGAGCGTGAGGTGACCGGAATCGCGGAGCGCCGTGATGTAGCCGCGAAGGTCTTGAGCCGACGCGGTGTCGGGGGCATTTTGCACGATGATCTCGGCCAGCGTCGCGCTCCCGGCCCGGCGGAGGAGCGACGTCGTGCTCAGTCCCATCCCCGCCGTGAGGCTGTCCAGGAAGCTGATGTCGCGGCGGTCGGAGAGGCGGGCGTCGAAACCCACGGTGGCGTCCAGAAACAGAAGAACCGCGCCCTTCGGGTACGGGTCGGCCTCGCCGCGGGCGCGGGCCTGTTCGACGTGCGCGGCAAAGGTTTCAACGAGCGTCTGGGCCCCGAGGTTGTCGCTCACGCCGCCGTCGATGAGATGGCGGTATTGGTTGAAGGTGGTGGAGTGATCCTCGATCGTCAGTTGGTGCAGCAGGATCGGCACGGCGGAGCTGCCGGCGACGGCGCGGGCGATGGGAAAGCTCGCGAGATCGGAATTCATTTCGTCGAAACTTTCGTTGGAAAAAACGAACCGCTTTCCGGACTGAAGGTCAGTCGCATTGATGAGAAGCCGGGGGCGATCTTCGCGCAGGTCGGCGTAGGTGATCGGCTTGCCGTTTTGGGTGAAGAGCGTGCGTTGAAAGGTGTCGGCCAGCAGATCGGTGCGATCGACGGAGGTGAACATCAGCGCGAAAACGTTCCACGGCAGGAGCGCTTGAAACAGGACGTCGCTCGCGAACGACTGCGTCAGCTTTTTCTGAACGGTTTCCGGGTTCCAGTTTTCGTGCTGCGTGCAGTAGTACGCCGCCGGGATCGATCCGCCGCTGACGGCGGAGATGTAGTCGACGCGCTGGAGGATGCCGAGCCGCTGGAGTTGAAACATCCCGGCGGCCGCGAAGTTTGCCGACCGCGACCCGCCGCCGCTGATCGCCACGCCGACGAAACAGCCGTCGGCGTCCATCGGCGGGGCCGCCACGTTCGGTCGGCCGGCGTCGTTCGGGCGGGTCACCGGGCGCGCGGCTTTACCGTCGCGCGCCTCCTGCGGAAGCAACTCGGCGCCGACCGCCGCCCGCGTGTGATTCTTAACCCGGGCCTCCAGCGGCAACTTGAGTGAATTCAACGGCTTGTTAACGTGCGAACATGCGACGGTGGTGAGAATCAGCGGGAGCAAGCCGACGTGAAGACGACACAGTTTAAGCATCGGCGGATTGTACGCGTTGCCGACGGCCGTTCGTAGCACAGGGTTTCAGCCCACGGCATTCACGGCAACAGATTATTTAATTCGCGACAGCGCTCTACCGTGCTCGGAGTATGAGACAGTGGCCCCTCGGAGAATAGTTTTCGTTTGCCGCGCGGGGGTTTGGATTCGCGGGAAGTGAGCTTGAGCATGAAAAAGAATTGCGCCCTTTGGCTTCTATGTCTTCTGCTGTGCGGAGGCGTCGACGTTAACCTCCGCGCCGCTACGCCCGAACCAGCCGGGGGCCAATCGTCGTTCTCGACGACCCCCGCCGAGAGCGTCTTGCTGCTCGGCGACCACACCGTGGCCCGCACCGCGCAATTGACTCAGCGTTACTTTTCAGCCGGAAGGCATCCGGCCAACCCGGTCCTGCGGCGAACGGAGCCGTGGGAGGGCACCGGCCCGTACGTCTTTCTGACTCGGTTGCTGCAAGACGAGATAACCTGCCAACTGCGTCTGTGGTACGTCGGCTATCATCCCGCGAATAACTTGTACGGCTCGGGCTACGCCACTTCAGTCGACGGTCTTAAATGGACCAAGCCGAACCTGGCCATACCGCACATCGACAATGGAAAGGCATTCAATTGCCTGGGCTACGGAAACAATGACGTGCGAGACCGAGAAGGCGGCAAAAAGACCGGTGCGCGATCGTTCACACGCGACCCGCGTCCAAATACCCCGCCGGAGCGACGATACCTGGGCATGCAATTTACCTATGGCGGTGAATATCTGTCGTTTTCGCCGGACGGCATCTCCTGGCTGGACCATCCGGTCAACCCGGTGTGGCACGTGCCGTCGGATGCCATCCATGTCATGTGGGATGATCGGCGTCAGAAATTCATCGGGTATTACAAGATTTGGGAATTGAAGGGGAAGCAAGTAACTCCCGGCGGGCCTGCCGAAGGAGTTCCCTTCGTCGCCCACATGCCGACGTTCACGCCGAAAGAACTCGGCAATGGGACTTGTGAGTTTGAAGGGCCGTGCGTCACGTTTCACGCCCCTGGCACCGCGACAGTTGAGACGCGGAAATTTATTCTTCGCTCCGGCAATCAAAGTGCGGACGACGGCGGCGGGGTCTCGCTTTCAGGCGAGTGGAACGCCAAGCGTGTGCAGGGGTTTGCCGAAAGCGAAGACGGAATCCATTGGACGAACGAGCAAGTGGTCCTGCGCGCCGACGACAAGGACACGCCGACTTCAAATATTCAAATCATGTTCGTCATTCCCTATGGGGGCTACTACCTCGCCTTCCTCACCCTGCACGACGAAGCCGGCCAGTTCCGCATTCATTTGGCGCAAAGCGCCGACGGGCTGGCGTGGCGCCGACTTTCGCGCGTTCCGTGGCTGGACGTAGGGCCGCAGGGGGCGTTTGACAGCGGCATGATCTTGGGGCCCGCAAACCCGATTATCGGGGAGCGTGAAATGTGGTTTCCTTACGGCGGGTTCCCGATCCGCCACGACACCAAGGAAACCACCTGGGAATCCGCCGTCGGCCTGGCCACGATGCGGCTGGACGGATTCGCCGCCTGGGAAGCCGGCGCTGAATCGGGAGAACTCGTCACACAGCCTTTCATGTGCAATGGTGATCGGCTGTTTGTGAATGCCGAATCGCAAGAGGGTTCTCTCGCCGTTGAAGTGTTAAATGAACAGGGCAATCCGGTACCCGGATTTGAGGTCGATTCGTGTCAACCCGTTACGACAGACACTTTGGCCAAGGACAGCGGGC
>JBKJRK010000470.1:0-13129 GCA_046593135.1 Tepidisphaeraceae bacterium
CCGGGGCGGGAGGGGATGTCAACGCAACTGTCGCGAGGCGGTTCGTCCGTTGTCGCTTGGGAGGGCAGGGATTACAGTCGTTCTGGTGGGCGATCGGCCGAGTGGCGCGCTCACGCCACAATGCCCGATACGCTGATGCATACCGACGGTTTGACTCCCCAGCCCGCCTCGAAGCGCCGTGCAATGCGCGGGGTCTGGCGGTTCGTGTGTTTGCTGGCCGTGCTCTTTGCCGGGCAGGGCTGCGCGACGATCCGAACAACCGACCCGCCACGGACGGCGACAGAGCTTTTCCTGCTCACCAGCGCCGCCACCGAAGCCGTCGCCCAGCTCTCGACCGATGCGCTGCGGGACCGGCTGCTATGGGTCGAGACGCAATACCTTGGCGACACGCACGAAATGGTCACGGAACGGTCGTTCCTCGTCGGCGAGCTCCGCGCAAAGCTGCTGCATTCCGGCGTTCGACTCGTGGAAAAACGCGAGCAAGCCGAAATCGTGCTTGAAGTCCGCAGCGGTGGCATCAGCATCGACCGACTGGAATTCCTGCTCGGCATTCCTTCGGCCTACGTCCCGTGGGCGGCCGGCGGTAGCAGCGGCAGCGGCACCGGCGGCGCGGTGTCCATTGCGACGCCGGAACTGGCCATCCTCAAGAGCACGCGTCAGAACGGTTTCGCCAGCGTCGGCTTCGTCGCCTACGTCGCCAAGACCGGCGAACTCGTCGCCACCTCCGGCCCGTTCGTCGGCCGGACCAACCGCGAAGATTTCTGGATCTTCGGCACCGGACCTAGAACGGTCGGCGACATCCCGCCGGTGGAACGGGAGAAGTGAGCGGATTCGGATCGAGATTTGAGATTTGAAATTTTGGATTTTGGATTCCCGATTACTGACAGCGACGGATGCCCGTGCCTTCCTCCGACCCTGAAACATCGCCCCCCTCTAAGCGGAAACGCAAGCTCTGGCCGCGCCGGTGGGTGTCGCGGGCGGCCGCCTTGCTTCTGTTGCTGCTCGCGGTAGCCGTCGTCGCAACGCAGATCGTGTTGTGGACCAACGTCCCGCGAAATCTTGTCCTCGCGCAGCTCCAGAAACAGCTCGGCCTGCGGATCTCGGCGGCGTCGCTGTCGACGGGATGGCTCGGCAACACGCGACTTCACAACGTTACCATTGCCCTGCCGCTCTCCGACGAATCCTTGATGAGCGTCCCGACGATGCGTGTGAAGCACACGTCGCTCCTCGGACTGCTCTGGACACGGGCGGTCACGCTTGACGCGGTCGAGTTGGAAGGCCCCCGGCTGGTGGTGCGCCAGGACGCGTCGGGAAGATGGAATATGCAGGAAGTAGCCGGCCTGCTCGCCCGCACCGGCGGCAAGCAGACGGCCGAGCAGCAGGCAACCCGCACGTCGCGCCCGAAGTTGCCGTCGGTGCGCGTGTCAGACGCCACGCTCGAAGTAATCGACCGCGGCGGCCGAACGACAACCGTTCGCCCCATTCGCGTGACGGGGGGACCCGAAGACGCCCTCACCTGGAAATACGAAATATCCGCCGGCGACACGGGCAACGCGACGTCGTCCGGCGCGTCGGCAATGGGCATGACCGGCCGACTCGTGACCGGCGCAGACTGGTCCCACCAAATCCGGATCACCGCCCGCCACGTGGAAACATGGGCAAAGCCTTTTACGGGCGATAGCGTCCCGCCGGTCTCGCTCATAGGCGAGTGGCAAGGCCAGGTGCGCGGCGGCGGGGTTGTTGGCCGGCTCGTGATCGGGGAACTCAATGTCGGAGACAATCAGGTGACCGGCACGGTCGGCGTCGGCTCAGAAAACGGCATGGCCACGCTTCGCCCCGAAAGTCTCATCGTACAGACCGGCCGCAAAATCGTCCCGGAAGTGCGCATCAGCGGGGGCAAGGTGGCGTTGGACGGTAAGTCGGCCAGAGCCGAATCATTGACCGTGCTTAGCTTCGAGGGCGCCGCCCGTGTGGACGGCCACTACGATTGGTCGAGCGGTTCGGTAGACTTCAAAGCAACATGGACCGACTTCGCCATACCCGGCAAGCGCGTGACCCACAGCGGCTCGCTGGTCGCCTCGATGCGCAACCCGTTTCCGGGCAAGCCGATCATTGAAGCGCGCCTCACCTCAAACGGCAAGATGCAAACCGGCGAATGGTCCGCCGACCTTTCCCTCGGCGGCAGCGGGCAAGGGTGGGCCAACATGGATTGGGAGTTCAAGGCCAATCGCCTCACCCTGCTCGGCCCCCGCCCGGCGACGCTCGACGGGCTGGCCGCCAGCGTGCAGACGCGCGACAAGCTCATTTCCCTCACGAGCCTGCGCGGCCCGGGAAACGTCTCCGCCCGCGGCAGCGGACGATACGACTTGGCGCGCGACGAGTGGGCGTTGCGCGTGGACCTTTCCAACCTCCCCCGGCCCGTGACGTTCGGCCAGCAGGGACCCCTCGCGGTCACGCTCAACGTGTGGGGCACGCCGCAGTTCGTCCGACTCGAGCAGCCGGGGCTGTCGATTCGCGGCACGAACGCCGAGCTGCGCGCGGAAGGATGGTACGTGTTCGACGTGCCGAAGCCGGTCTACCTCGATTTGTACGTCAATCACATCCCCCCACGTTTTGAAACCAGTGACCAGCCGCCGCTGTTTGGTTTCCTCCGCGGCGAGGCTCACCTCGCGGGCACCGCCATGCTTCCCACGAACCTCACCATCACCGGCAACCTCACCGGGCGAGGGGTGCGTTTGCTCAACCGCGACATCGGCGACATCGAGGCGATCGTCACCGGCAGCGTCGACGACGAACGCGTCACGCTCCGCACCAACCGGCTCAAGCTGCTCGGGGGAGAATGGGAACTCGACGCGCTGTTTCCCGACCACGGGGTGCTCGGGATGAACCTCACCGTCGACAATCTGGATCTGGAGGAAGTCGGCGGAACGCTGAAACAAGAAGGGCTCGAAGGAACGATCGACGCGCGGTGCGCGTTTGTCATCCCGCGCCTCGAAGCCGGGGCCGTGAAGATTACCGCCGACATTCACGGCCGGGATCTGACGCTCACCAAGCTCCTCTCGGCGGACAAGCTCGAAGCGACGGCGGTGCTCGCCGACGGGAACTTGCGCGTCGAGCCGCTTCATCTGGAAAAAGGCGCGGGGAGCGCCGACCTCGCGGCCGAGATGGACGTGCGCGAGTTCCGCCGCCTCACCGCGAGCCTCGCGCTGACGGCGTGGCCCTACGAACCGTCGCCGGGGACGAAGGCCGAGTTGTCCGGCGGGACGACGGGCATCCGCCTCACCCTCCCCGGCGCGACACGCACCGAAGGCATTCGCCAAGGCGTCTTCCGGCCCGAGAGCAAGGCGAGCCGGTGGTGGGTGACCGGGCCGATCGACCTCGGCGCAAAGTTCACGCTGAAAGACAAACCCCTCGGCGACGCGCGCCTGCTGGCCGACCTCGGCGGCCGGACGCTCGACCTGCGCAGCCTTTCGCTCGACGGGCTCGACGGAAAAGTGCAGGGCCAGGGCGTGGTGAACTTTGATCGGGTTTTCGAGACGCGCGGCAACCTGAGTTGGGAAAACTTCAACGCCGCCCGCGTCGCCGATTTCTTCCCCGAGAACAAGACGCTTGTCGGCCTGGAAGGCCGTTTCAGCGGCAAAGCCGAGATCGGACCCGCGCCGGGGCCTCGCCCGCTGGAACCGCTGCGCGTTCAGGCGGAGATGACGAACGAGGGCGGCCGGTACCGTTCCATCGACATCGGGCCGAGCCGAATGAGTCTGTTCACAAACTTCGATCGGTTCGTCGTTCAAGATTCCGTCGACAACCCCACAACCATTGGTTTGGCCGGAGGGCTGGTCCGGGTGTGGGGACGGGTGAGCATTTTGGACGCGGGTGACGAATTGCAAGCGACGGCGGACGGACGTCCCCTGCTGCTCTCGCAGATGCAGGTGTCGTTCGGCCGGCTCGATCTGGACCAGATCATCCACGCGTTCAACGCCGACGCCGACGCGATGCCCGGAAAAGTCAGCGGCTCGTTCGAGGCGCTCGCGGGCACGCGGCCCTCACGCCGCCCCGGCGAGCCCCCCGCCGTGCAGACGCCGCTCGAGCGCGTCGTCCGCCGGGTTACCGCCGACGGGCGCGTCGAGCTGACCGAATCCAACCTCGCCAACCTCGACGTCGTCGCGTTCCTGTACGACGCGATGAGCATCAGCTTCGCCCCCTCCTCGCCCGACGGCCACGGCGACCTGGCGTTTCATCTGGAGGACGGATTGCTCGCCCTCAATAACGTCCGCTACTTCAACCGCGGCACCGAGCTGCGCGCGGTGGTCGACATCGACAAGGTCTGGCAGCTTCCCGACAGTTCCGTGCTCGGCTCTGCCGTCGGAACCGCCCGCCCATTTCGGGATTTGAAGGTGCCGTCCCTCTCGACCTACAACTTCGACCAGCTCCTGACCGCCCTGCAAACCGACCTCACTACCGTCGGCGTGACCGGCACCGTGCGCGAGCCCAAGCTCCATTCCCTGACCCTCACCGACCTTGGGGCCGGCATGCGCAACCTGCTCCTCGGCGATTTCGACAACGAAAACCGCAAACGGCGGCGGTAGATCAAGGGCAGATTCACCGCGCAGAGGCAATCACGCCGGGACAAACGAAGAATTGTTCGCCACCGATGGGGCACCGATGAACACAGATGAGAAGACAAATCTTCTCTTTCCATCGGTCTTGTCGGTCGGTCTTATCGGTGCCCCATCGGTGGCTTAAGCATCTCGTCTGCGTCTCTGCGGATCGGGTTTAATTTGCGCGTCCGCGCCAGGCGAGAAACCGCTCCCTGGCGGTCCCGGCTCGCGTGGCGCAACGCGGAGGCGTGAGATTCAACCCAGATTCTATTACTACGTCACCGCGCGGATGCGGAAGGCGGGATCGGATTGGATCGGAAGTTGAGCGGTGGCGGCGCCAGTGATTTGGGCGACGTCGGCGATTCCGTCGCCGGCTTTGCCCTGCCTGACCGTCCCGGTCAGGATGCTGCTCGCGGCGTTGGTGTCGCGCAGGAAAATCGACGGGCTGCTCCGGCCCCGAATTGGCAGGAAGTAGAAAATCCGGCCGGGGCCGTTGAGCTTGACGGTGACACGGTCGCCGTCGGCTTCCTTGAAAGTCAGCCGGTTGCGCGCCGACGACTTGTAGCGTAGCGCCACGTCCCCGCCCGGCTTGCCGTTGCCGTCGCCGTCGAGGTTCATGCCGTCGGCAGTTTTGACGGCGAACTGGCCCTTGCCTTTCACCAAAAGCACGGTGAAGTTCCGCCGCAGTTCGAACGAGTTCTTCGGGACCAGGGTTACTGTGTTTGCAGCCGGGTCGTAGGTCGCCGAGTCGACGCGGATCCGGCTGGACGAGGTGGTGTTCTTGCCGTCGCCGATGAAGAAGGTGTCGTTCCCGTCGCGGAATTTCCGCACCATTCGATACGAATCAGCGTTCTGAGCCGTAACCGGGTCGAGCGGCACGTTGAACGTCAACACGACCGACGTGATCGCCGCCGGCGTTCCGACAAATTGCTGCGCCACCACCGGCCCCACCGTCGCCGCCATCAACTGCCGGCTTTCCAGCGATTCGGTCACCGGGCGTCGTGACGTGGAATCGTCGCGCACGTCTGTTCGCCTCACTCGACGCAGCAGGTTATAGATCGCGGTCAGCATCGGCTTACTCACGGGTGACGTCCGACCCAATCGTCCGGAACCCCATCAAATCGGCCCGGCGATTCAAGTCGAACTGGGTAGGTGAACCCCCTCACCATACCTTTCGATTGCCGGATCGGAAAGCCCCGGCGGAAAGACGAGCGCCCTTTTGGATGGAGTCAGTGCCGATGTAAGGGGTAATTGGACGAAACAGCCGAAGATTTATTAGAAAAATCTCACAACGGCGCTTGCATTTTAGAACCCGCGAATATAGATTAGTTTTAACAGTTAGTCATGACACGTCGATGAGGACGTTCAGTGACAACGGCCACGAAGGCCCCGAAGCGGTGATTAGCCGGCGGGGCCTCTTTTGGTCCAAAGTGCCCGCAAAACGTTTCGTTTCCCTTTAGCTCCGACATTTTTAGCCCACACTCTCAACCGTCCGGCCTCCCCTCCGGACGATCCCCCAAAGTTGAGAGCCTCAGCCGCGGATCCCCCCGTCCGCGGCTCTTTTTTATTCCGAATTATACTTGTCAAACTTTTGCTAAATTCGTAGCGCGCGAGATATGTCTTAGCCAAAATTCGACCAACGCGGTCATTGAAATGAGCGGAGCGGAGCACGACCCGAAACGCAGGCGAGGCGATAACTATCCGGTAAAAAAAAAGAAGGACGCGGAAAATCTCCGCGTCCTTCTTGTCGTGCAAAAGAGTGATCTAATTCGGCGGCTCGATTATTTGTCCGCGCCGAGGCCGGATGTAGTCTTGGGATCGGCGGCTCCGGCGCCGGTGTCAGTGCCGGCCGCGTCTGGACTTGCACTTGCAGCGGCTTTATCTATGTCCACGCCGTAAATGCCGAGTAAGACGTGGTGCGCGACGGCCGCTTCCGCGTCCTTTTGATCGGCAGGCCACTGGGCTTGCATGTCAGTGACGTGAGTTATCTGGTTCAGCAGGCTGTCATGCAATTGCTGTGCAGTGAGCGTGTTGGGGAGATCGATGCGATAGCCCCCCGCTTCCTGGATAAGCGAAACGTTGATGGCGGGCAGGCCGTGTGACGCCGGAACGGCGGCGATGGCGACGTCGCGGCCCTTTTCGACGTTGGAGTCGATGTTTTGTTCTGTGGTGCCGGGCACAGCCGCCGCGTCTTTCGCGGCGGCGGGAACCGCCTCACCGGCGCCTTCGACGACGGCCGCAACCGGCCAAGCGCTCGCAACCGCCGCCGGATCTTCGATTTCGCCGCAGATCGTCGTCACGCTGGCGAGTGAGTCGCTGCCTTTGATCTTGAAATTGCTGCCGTACTTGGCTTTCCATGCTTTCTGAAACGCCTCGGCTTTGGCGTTGAGGTCGTCGAACGACTTATCAGTATATCCGTCCTTGCCGAGGCGGTTGCGGTCCTGG
Organism: Tepidisphaeraceae bacterium; assembly: GCA_046593135.1. GTDB lineage: Bacteria > Planctomycetota > Phycisphaerae > Tepidisphaerales > Tepidisphaeraceae > JBKJRK01. Next base: position 7,044 of record JBKJRK010000470.1, read on the forward strand.
TCGACGAGGCGTTCGACGAGGTCGTTGAATCCGTCTTTTGTGAAAGCCGCCTGGGTCGCGTTATCAATTGTCTTGAGGATACCCGTTCGATCTTCGTCGCCGGCACTTTCCTTCAGCTTGATGCCCGCAGGGAAGGTCGGTTTTGCCGCCGGGGCGGCGACACTGTCGGACGCCGCCTGCGTGGCGTCGCGCGTGGCGTCAGCCGTGTTGTCCGCCGCGTCGCGTGCGGCGTCAGCCGTGGTGTCCGCGGCGTTGCGGGCCGTGTCGGCCGCGTTGTCGGCCGCCTGGCCCGCTTTCTGCGCCGCGTCTTCGGCCCATGCCGGAACCGTGGCCCAAGAAAAACCACCCGCTGCCAAGGCCGCTGCTACTGCAATATTCAATCGCCGTTTCATGAGAGACTCCTTTTTGACTAATCCTTTGGCGGCAGACCGTCCGTCGCCAAGGGGAAGATCGAGAGGTAGGCAAACGACGAGCCTATCAAACGAAAATGGCGAGCTTTTTAGTAACATGCATTGCTAAAGCAGTTCACATTCGTACTTCCACACCGGGATGCCCTCACCACGGACTGAAGCTTTACAAGCGGACTCAACCGAAAGGTTCCGCGCGACTCGCACCTTAGGCAGGGGAAGTGTCCTTGAAAGCCTCCCTCAAATAGGCTCCGAATCGACACGCGAAAAATTTACAGCGAAAGATCGGAAGCGGAAAAAACAGGTTGGCAGCGAACGCGGCATTTCGTCAGTGGGTGACCCTAAAGGCCTCGTCAAATTGCCTCGCACCAACCAGCATTTTCTAATTACGAGGTCGGATCAACCCAGATGGCTCCCACGCCGTGACGGCTACGACGCCTTTCGGGGTTCGTGGACAAGGTCGTCTTATCTGACCCACGCCCCTCGGCTAAAGGCGGAGGAACCGCGCGTCGGTGAGCGGATCGACGGGCTGAGGCAGCTTCACCTTCTTGGCAAACGCCCCGGCGACGAAACGCGTCGAGGCGTCGGCGCCGCCCTTGACGGCGACGGCTCCGATCGAGCTGGCAGAGCCGCCGACGAGTTGGTCGTTGCCGTCTAGCAGCTTGGCGTTTACGGGATCGAGCCCTGCGGCGAAGGTCGCCCCGACCAAGGAGCCGGCGACGCTTATCTTGCCGATGCGGCCTTGGGCGTAGCTGTCGGTGGCGGTACCGGAGCCGCCGGGCTTGCCGTTGACGCCGTAGCTCGCGCCGCTGAGCACCGTTCCCTTCACGTCGCCGGCGAAGACGAGCGACGCGATCGACCCGGCGACGGCCAGCGTGCCCGTCAGGTTGCCGAGTGACACCTTTCCGACGTTGCCGCTGGTCACCGCGAACGTGCCGGCGACGCTGGTCGTTTTGCCGCTGACGGCCTTCAGGCCGCCGTCCGCTTGCACATTCCGTAGCGAGACCCGGCCGTCGCCACCCTTGGTGGTGAGGACGAGCGAGCTGTTGTTGACGCCGGTAAGAATTAGGTCGAGCGACGACCCGTCATAGTACGCCTGGCCGGCGCCGGCGCCTTTCATGGAGATCGTGACAACGGTCCCGTCTGCGTCCTGGAAGGTCAGCTTGCGACCCTTTTTTCCGCCGACCTGGCCGAAGGTCCCGAGCAGGCCGGAGCCGGGGACGTTGAGCCGGCGCAGCGGGGTGCTGCTGACGGCGGCCGGGCGCTGGTCGCTGGCGCCGATGACGAGCCGGCCGTCGCCGGTGACGCTGCCGAACGCGCGGAGCACAAGGTCGCCGATGTGCAGCTCCCGGCTGGTGTCGACCGGCGTGGCGTCGATCGTAAGCTTGCCGCCGGTGCCAAAGCCGGTGAGGAGCGAGCCGTCGGCGCCGAGGGCGGCGACGGCGAGCTTGTTGCCGCCGGCCGTGGTGGTGCCGACGACGAGAATTTCGCCGGAGCCTTGCAACAGGATGGCGTCGGCGTCGTCGTCACCGCCGAAGTCGATGGCGGCGACGCCGTCGTCGCCAAAGTTCGCGTCCAGGGCTCCGCCGGCGCCGATCTTCGCAATGGCGAAGTCGCCGCCCGCCGTGTGGTTGGTGACGAGCACGCTGCCGTCGGCAAGGGCGACAATGCCGATGCTGCGGTCGGGTCGGCCGAGGTCGGCACGGGTCGCGAGGCCCGTGACGACGAGAATTCCGCTGGCGCCGAAGGACGCGTCCTGGGTTCCGTTGGCGTTGAGGCGGACGACCGCGACGCCGCCGTCAACCGTCGGCCCCGCCGCGACGATCCGGCCGGCCGAGTCGAGCGTTACCGAACCGGCGACATTTCCGCCGGCCCCTTGTGCGAATAGCGACCGGCCGCCGTCGCCGAAAGAGGTGTCGACGCGGCCGTCGACGAGGAATCGGGCGAACGCGAACGCGTCCCCGGACGCCTGCTTCGACCCGCCGGCCGCCAGGATCGAGCCGTCGGCGGCGATGACGAGACTGTAAGCGACGTCTTCCCCGCCGAAATCGGCGAGCGCGACTCCGGCGGCGCCGAAGCGGTTGTCGACCGCCCCGTTGGGCTTGAAGCGTGCGACCATCAAATCGCTGCCGCGCCGGCCGGCGATGACAATGCTGCCGTCAGGCTGGACGGCGATCGCGAACGCAGCCTCGTTCAACCCCGCTGCGCCGATGACCTTGCCGCCCGTGCCGAACGTCGCGTCGAGGCTGCCGTCGGCATTGAGGCGCTGGAGAACCAACTGGCTCGCGCCTGAGGCAAGATCGCCCTGACGCCCGGCCACCAAAATTTTACCGTCGCTTTGTCCCACGGCGGCCTCGCCGACGAAGCCGGTGTTGACGCCGAAGGTCGGATCGACAGGCGGCTTGGGCGAAGGCACCGCGACCGTGAAGTTTCCGTTCGCCGCCGCGCTGGCGTTGCCGCTGGTGTCGCTCGCCGCCCCGCCGGCGAGGGTGATCGTGTAGATGCCGTTGTCGGCGCTGTCCCACGCGTCGCCCGGTGTGGCGACGGTATAGGTGGCGGTGATCGACGGGCCGTCCGTTGCCGAGCCGACGCTTACGCCGGTCACGTCGAGCACGGTGCCGTCCGGCGCGGTCACGATAATGTCGTTTACATCAATGCTCGCCAGCAGGACCGCGACGTCGTCGGCGTAGGCAACCCGGATGTCGTGCGTCGCGGCGCCGGCTGCCGCAATGGGGTCGAGCGCGACGACCTGCGCCGTCGGCGCGGTTGTGTCCGTTGTCGGCGGCGGCTCGGAGACGAGGGCGACGGTGAACGACGCGGTGAGCGCATCGGAAAGGTTTCCCGCGGCATCGGAGACACTTCCGGGGGCAACGCGGATCTCGTACAGACCGTTGTCTTCGGCCTTCCAAAGCCCGAGGGGCGCAAACACGTTAAACAATACGGAGACCGACTTGCCGTCGGCCGCGGGTTCGACGGCGACGTCGGTCACGTCGAGCGGGGCCGACGTCGATCCGCCGCCCACTCGCACGACAACCAGGCTGGCGGTGGTCAACGCGGAGGCGTCGACGCCGACGTTGTCGGTGAACCTGACGCCGATCGTCGTACCGGTGCCGTCGGTGACCGGTTCTTCGGGCTTTTGGACGATTTGGCCGACCGGCTTTTCCGGGTCGACCGGCGGCGTGGCGGTGATGGAGACGTTAAACGAGCTTGACGCGGCGGGCCCGGCGTTGCCGGCGACGTCTTTCACCGCGCCGGCGAGAATCGATGCGGAATACGCACCGGCGTCCGCAACATCCCACGTTCCGCCGGGGGCGGCAACCGTGTACGTCGCGACGACCGCGCTTGGATTTGTCGGATCGATCGAAAGCCCCGTTACCTCCAGCAGTGAGCCGTCCGCGGCGCGCACCTCGATGTCGCCGGCGTCAATGGATGCGGTGTCGATCGCGTCGGTGTCGGTGAAGGTGACGCCGACCTGTTGCGTCACGCCGCCGGCAGTGGTGATGTCGGGCGCCGTAACGGCGGCGGTCGGGCCGGGGTCGGCGATGACCAGTTGCGGCAGCGGAACCTCAACCCCCTCGCGGGAATTGAACGCCACTTGCGCGGCGCTTCCGCCGACGTGACGCAATCCGACGGTCACGAACGCCTGGCCCGCGGCCTTGGCATCTTTCACAAGGTTCGTGAGGTCCCAGTCGTAGTCGCCGGTGGCGGAAACGTTAGCCGTGTCGAGCGCCCCGCCGCTGCCCGCGGGGCGGTTGGTGAAATGAACCGGCCCGAGCGGGTCGCCGACGATGGTCGGCGGGCCGGCGTGGTTGCCGGCGCCTTCGACAAAGCCACTGGCGGCGGCAAACGCGCCGATGACGACGGGCTCGGCGACCGTTCCGCCCTGTCCGCCGTGAAGCTTCAGCGTCGCGGCGCCGACGGCGCTGACCTCGCTGATATTGAAAGTGAGGAAGGTTTCAAACGTTTCGTCCGGGGCCAGCCGGACGCGCAGCTTGGAGTCGCCGCCGAAGTTGGCGGTGGCGAGGCTGGCGTCAATCACAAGGCTCTGCACATCGGCGTCGGCAACGGGCGTCAGCGTGGCGCTGAGCAGCGCCCGCTTTTCGAGCGTTTCAACGGGTTGCGTGCAAGAACGCGCAGCGCGACGGGTGCGGGGCAAGTTGCGATCGGAACGGCCGGACCAAAACGAACGTAAACCCATGAGGTTCCTCCACTGAAACAGGCGTCGCGGTTTGGGTGCGTGTGGCCGGTACAACCGGCGGTGCCGGAAGGCACAAAATCCGCCAAGACGGCCTCGGCAGCGGCGGTCTGGGGTCAGACCCAGCCGGGGCACGGCGAACAGGCGTAGCCTGCTCGGGAGGCGCATTGTACCCGGGTCCATCGGGAAGCGGCACCCTCAGAGAAGGCGAGACGACAACTATTTTTCAACGGCAGTGGGTGCGTGGGAAGTCGTGCCAGACGGCGGGCCGCATCTACACGACGATAAGTCTTGATGCCTCAAGCGATTCCGCATCACTTACGGCTGGACGCGCCGGGCGTAGACGGCGGCGGATACCAAGACGCAAATCATTCCGAATACGCCCAGAAACCCACCCACAATCGTTAAGAGAACGTCCTCATCCGTTCTAACCTTGGCGACCTCGCCCCAGACCCGTGCGACTTTTTCAGCCCAGGCGATTCCACCAAACAACATGCCGATGCCGAGGGCGATGGCTACGGCGGCAGCAATGGCTGGGCTGCGAAGGAAAACCGACAACGCCCACGCCACGCCAAAAATCGCGCACGTGCCACCCGTCACGAGGCCGGCGAGAGGCATAAGTTCCTCCACCCCGTGTAGGCCACGAGACGTGAGCCAATGAGTAGACCAATAAACGACGAAAAAATTGATGATTAAAACGGTACTCAGGCAAGCGACGGCAACCAAAAGCTTGCTGGTGATCATGGCGCCGCGTGAAACAGGCAGCATCGCGAGAAATTCGGCCGTCCGGTCCCGCCGCTCCGCCGCGAAAGCCACACCGCCGAATGCAGCCGATAGGGCAACAACGAAGATGAGGCTCGCGATCGCCGCGCCGCCAATAGCCCAAACCCAATCGGCGTCTGTACGCGATCGAGATTCCGGCGGATTGACCAGTAAGTTGGCTGTCGCCAGAAAATACGGCAACACCGTCACCACGAGCATTCCAATGACGACCACGCGATTCACTCGCCAGTCTTTTCTGATAAGTGACCAATTCATAGTTATGCCCTTTTAAGGCGTTACACGCCGCAGATAAACAACGGTGCCCGCCAGCATGGCAGCGCCGCCGACCGCGAATGCCGTCTCCCGGAGGATTGGCTCGGCTTCATGAGATACCCAGCTGGATCGAGCAGGGATCAGGAGGTTTATGACCGCTTGTATCACATCAGTCGTGCGGACAAGCTGGCCCGCTTCCGACCCCTTCCAGCCAAACAGGAAAGCGACGTAAAGCGTCATCAAAGCAACTTCGATCGCAATGGCGCTGGCAATCGCTGGACGCGCCATGATCGCGGACATCAACCAGCCTAGGCCGAAAAGTAGCAACGCCACGGCCGCGCAGTTGCGAAGCGCGAAGAGCATCAGGCGAAATACCTGCGCCGGATCGCCAACTGGTAAGTTTCGAGTCGTCCAGCACCAACCGATGATCACCGCGGCATGAACAATCA
>JBKJRK010000478.1:0-8727 GCA_046593135.1 Tepidisphaeraceae bacterium
TCTCGCCCGCGTTCCTCGTGTCGAAAACGCGGGCGAGACGCCCGCGGTACAAAAAGTTCACAGGCTCTTTGCCCCGGCGTGTAGGTTCGGGCGCACATCGGGTTAAGCGGGACGCCCGCCGCTACCGTTTTCGCCCCTCATTCCGCTGCACCGCTTGCAGTAACCGCCGCTGAGCCATTTTTTGATCGGGCTGGTCTTCCGACGTCACGCAACTCGGGAACGCTTGCAGCATCAACTGGGCGGCGGCTAGGCTCTTATCGTCGGGGGTGTTGCGCGCGACGGTCATGGCGCGGTCCTGAATCGACCGGAACTGCTGGGGATTGGCGATCGGCGGCCGACGCCATTTTGCGACTTCGCTCGACTGCCGCTCGATGCGCTCTTCGGTCGCCTTTACCCGGTTGGCCAGGGACGGGTGATCGCTGACCAGTTCGGGGGTCTTGTCGTAGCCCTTGGCGATCATCTGTTTGAAAAAATCGGCGAAATGGGCCGGGTCCCAGCCGGCCCGGCTGTAGAAGCTGAAACCGAGCTTGTCGGCTTCATTTTCGTCGTCGCGTGTGAAGCTGTTGGTGAACAACGTCCCGCCCGCCGCCCCCAGGCCGGCGCCGGCGGTGGCGTAGGACCCTCGGTTGTCGCTGCCGCCCAGCGCCAGTCCCGCCGCCGCGCCGGCCGCCGCGAAGGCGATGGGGATGTACTGCCGCTCGGTTCCGCTGTGAACGTGACGCGCGTAAATGTGCGCAAACTCGTGGGCCATCACGCCCGCGAATTCGTCTTCGCTCTTGGCGTCCTGAAAGAGCTGGTTGTAGATGTAGACGTGGGTGCCGCCGGTGGTGAACGCGTTGAGGGTCTTACTGTTCACGAGATGGAAGCGGACTTTGCCGTCGTACATCCAGTCATTGTCCTGACCCTTGTGGGATTTGATCTCCTTGCCCTCCGCGTCGTACGCGATCGCGCCTTCGATGATCCGTTTGCCGATCCGGTCCATGTAGTCTTGGATTTGCGGATCGGTAATGACCGCCGGCTGCAAACTGCCGTGAACCTGGTTGGCCTGCCCGATGACGGATTGGTCCGTCGGACGGCACCCGGCGGAGAAGACGGCAAAAATGCCGGCCACAATGGTGCAGGTGATGAGTTTTGAACACGTGGCGCGTGGAAGCATGCTTTGGTCTCCTTTGTTGTCGACCCCGGCATTCTAAGGCGAACGACGAGCCGGCGGGGACGGACGAATTGGCCGGTGCGCCGCAAAGTTCATCCCGGTGGCCACGTAAACGCCCGGCCGGCAAGGACGTGTAGGTGTAGATGGAAGACCGACTGCTGGGCGCCGGGGCCGCAATTGAAGACCGTTCGGTAGTCGGCATGCCCCAGTTTTTTCATCAACTCGCGGGCGACCAGGAACGCGCCGCCGACCAATTCGGCGTCGACGGGCGTAAGATCGTTAAGCGTTGCGATCGGTTTCTTCGGGATGACGAGCAAATGGACGGGCGCCGCCGGCGCGATGTCGTGAATCGCAATGTAGCGGTCGTCCTCGTACTCGATCTTCGCGGCGATCTTTCTCGCGATAATCTTGGAAAACAGTGTGTCTTGCATCAATGCTTCCTTTTTCCGTAGCCCTTCGTTCATTGCGAGCAAGGAGCGGCAGCCGGGGGTGTCAACGCTACCACGGACAACGGACTACGGACAACTGACGACCCATGCTCAACTTCCTCTGTGAAACCTTCCTTCTCGGTCTGAAGAACCTGCGGCTGCACAAGCTGCGGAGCCTGTTGACCGCGCTCGGAATCATTTTCGGCGTGGCCGCAGTCATTATCATGGTGGCGATCGGCGAGGGGACGAAGCGTTCGGCCCTGGAGCAGATTCAACAGCTCGGGGCGACCAACGTCCTGGTCCGCTCCACCCGCCCGCCGGAAAGCACCGAAGCCAGCGGGCGGTCGCAGCGCACGTTGATCTACGGCCTGACCCGCGACGACTTGAAACGCCTGGAAACGCTCCCCGACCTCGACGTGATCGTGCCGATGCGCGACACGGAGCAGGTCGTCGTCCGCGGCGACCAGCGCGCCCCCGCCGCCAACGCGATCGGAACGACGCCGGACATCTTCACCGTCATCAACCTGAGGCTGTCGGAAGGACGGTTTTTCGACCGGATTCAGTACGACCGCGGGGCGGCGGTCTGCGTAATCGGCTACCAGGTGGCCCGGCAGCTTTTTCCGTTCGAATTCTCCGTGGGCCAGACGATCAAAGTCGGCACGACCGGCATGGGGACGGCGGTGCTGACGATCATCGGCGTGCTCGAACCCACCGGCCTGCGCGCCGAGGGGGCCGCGATGATGGAACGCGACCTCGACATGGACATCTATTTCCCGCTCACCCTCGCCCACGAGACGTTCGGCGACACCACCATGAAACGCCAGGCCGGCGCGATGGAGCGGAAGGAGATTGAGCTCACCGAAATCTGGCTGAAGGCGAAGAATGTCGAAGACGTCGAGCCGATGAGCCGGATGGCGGAAAACGTTGTGGCGGTCGGAAACAAGCGCGGGGCGGGACCAAGGCCCGACGTTTCGGTGAAGGCGCCGATTCAGATCCTCCGCGCCGCCGAGCGCACGCAACGGACGTTCAACTTCATCATGGTGGGCATCGCGGCGTTCGCGCTGGTCGTGGGCGGGATCGGGATCATGAACATCATGCTCGCGTCCGTCACCGAGCGCACCCGCGAGATCGGCATCCGCCGAGCGCTCGGCGCCAAACGCCGGCACATCACGCTCCAATTCCTCATCGAAACCACCGTCATCAGCCTGACCGGCGGACTGATCGGCATCCTCCTCGGCTCCGGCTTCGCCGCCGCCCTGCCGTTCGTTGTCGAATTTTTCAGCTCCGGCGACCAAAAGTACCCCACGGTCATCGCCACCTGGAGTGTGATCGGATCATTCGCAGTTAGCGGGTTGATCGGCATCGGCTTCGGGCTGTACCCCGCTGTCATGGCCGCCCACATGAACCCGATCGAAGCGCTGCGACACGAATGATCACGTCAAATCTGCGGTTCACCGCTCTTGCCCGTGCGACGGTCTGTCTGTGATCCACCGGCGGTGCGTCAATCGCTCGCCGTTTTTTTTATCCTCGGCAACCGCTTTTTAACTGACCCTCAGCGCTCGTGCCGCGCGGGTTTTCGAAATAACCATGTGTTCGCATCGTCTCTGTCTCGGACGAACACAATCCGGAGATGAACTCCCAACGATTCGACTACACGACGAAATGCTTAACCAGAATTTCTCGGCACGCAATTTGATAACTAACGAACAGCGACAGAATCGTTGCAATCGAAAGGATTCGACCTAATGCCTGCTCTCACAACTCAGACCCATCACGCGGGACACCTTGGCGCCTCCGATTTACAACTCATTGAGCACGCCCTGCTCGATGCCCTTCTGGACGTCGGGTCCGATCACACGAACGCCCTCGATCGGCTGTTGCTGCAGTTGGACGCGGGAGGTGTTTCCCCCGGGGCGTCCGATTTTCGCCGCGAGCAGATCGAGCAACTCTTGTCCGCAGCCGTAATGGATCAGCACCCGAACCGCCATCGGGCGCTGGACCGCATTTTGGACCAAATCCCCACGACCGCGGCATTTGCTTGACGGCGCGTCGCATATATGAGCAAGCCGTTGTCAAGTCGCAGCCGAGATGGGCGGGAGCGGGGTGATTCCAAGCATCTATCCGGCGTCCATTCTCGCGGGCCGGCTCGTTCCATTCCGTACTCCACGAAACCTGATCCGTCAGAGAGGGTGTCCTCCGAGCATCCGATTCACCCTTTCGTCTTTCAACTCCACACCGCTTAGCTGGAGGCGAAGACTCTGTGTGATAAGGTAATGAATGCTGTCTGCGGCCGCCGAAAGGGGCAAGCCGGCCGGGCGAATATTCGATACGCAGTTGCGATTCGCGTCCGTCGCGCCGACACGCGGGTTGAAAATCAGGTAAGCCCCGAGGCTGTCCGGCGTGCCGAGGCCCGGCCGCTCGCCGAGCAGGATCAAGCTCGCCTTGGCGTTCATCACCGACCCCACATCGTCCTGCAAAGCGACGCGCGCGTAACGGGTGATGATTAGGGGAGCGGTGGCGATACTTGTCTTGCGCAACATCGGCACGAGCGCCGCGAGCAGAGGCGTGGCGTGCTGCTGCGCGGCGAGCCCGGACAACTCATCCGCGATGAGGATGACGAGATCAGGCCGCGCGGAGGTCTTCGACGCCAGTTGCTGCAACTCGTCGCGCGCGCCATCGCTCAGCCGTCGTCCAAGGTCGGGCCGCTGCAGGTAGGTCGTGCGGTCGTGGACCATCGTGTCGACGCGGCGAAGCGGCAAGCCGATCGGTTCGAGCGATTGGGTTAGACGTTCCAAATCCAGCTCGGAATGCGCCGCGTCACGCGCGATCGCGTGGTCGAGCGAGAACTTCAGCAACTCTGAGGTCGGCAAAGATGCCCCCGCCCGGCCGAGCGCCACGCGGGCGGCGGTGTGGCGTCGAAGGCCGGCCCACGGGTCGGGCGTGAGGGAGCCGTCGCTCATCCGCCGGCCTCCGCCAAGTCCGCGAGCAACCGGTTCTGCGACGTGATCGGCAGCAGCTTGCGATCCGGCGCCATGATCGACATGCGCTCCAGCCACTGCTCGAACTCCGGCGCCGGCCGGAGCTTCATCAACTGCCGCAGGTAATGGCTGTCGTGGTAGCTCGTCGACTGGTAATTCAGCATGACGTCGTCGGCCCCGGGCACGCCCATCACGAAGTTCACGCCCGCCGCCCCGAGCATCGTCAGCAGCACGTCCATGTCGTTCTGATCCGCCTCGGCGTGATTCGTGTAGCAGACGTCGACGCCCATCGGCAGGCCGAGCAGCTTGCCGCAAAAGTGATCTTCGAGTCCCGCGCGGATGATCTGCTTACCGTCGTACAGGTATTCGGGGCCGGTGAAGCCGACCACGGTGTTCACCAAAAGTGGGTTGAACTTCCGGGCGACCGCATACGCGCGGGCTTCGCACGTCTGCTGATCGATGCCGTGATGCGCGTTGGCGCTCAGGCAAGACCCCTGCCCCGTCTCGAAATACATGCAGTTGCTGCCGGCCGTGCCGCGGTTCAGCGACCGCGTGGCGTCGTGGGCTTCCTTTAACAGCGCGAGGTTGATGCCAAAGCTGGCGTTGGCCGTTTCCGTTCCGGCGATCGATTGGAACATCAAATCCAGCGGCGCGCCGGCCTCGATCGCGCGAATGCCCGTCGTGACGTGGGCCAGGACGCAGGACTGGGTTGGCACCCCGTACCGGTCGATCACGTCCCCCACCATTTTGATCAGCTCACACGTCGCTGTGACGCTGTCGGTCGCGGGGTTGATGCCGATCGTCGCGTCGCCGCAGCCGTAGAGCAGGCCGTCGAGGATGGAGATCGCTATGCCCTTGGGGTCGTCCGTCGGGTGGTTCGGCTGCAAGCGGATCGCGAGCCGGCCCGGGAGGCCGATGGTGTTGCGGAACCGCGTGACGACGCCGCACTTGCTCGCTACGAGCACAAGGTCCTGGTTGCGGCAAATCTTGCTGACGGCCGCGACCATTTCGGGCGTCAGCCCCGGGGCCAGGGTCGCCAGCACGGGCGTCGTCGTCTCGTACGCCAGCAGCCACTCGCGGAACTGCCCAACCGTCAGCCCCTTCACGGGTGCGAAGGCCGTCGCGTCGTGCCCGTCAACGATGAGTCGCGTGACCTCGTCGGACTCGTACGGAACGAGCAACTCTTCGAGGAATCGCGTGAGCGGCACGTCCGCGAGCACCGTTTGCGCCGCAACCCGCTCGACGTCGCTTGCCGCGGCAAGGCCGGCGAGACAGTCCCCCGACCGCAACGGCGTCGCCTTCGCCATCACGTCGCGCAAATCGGCAAACGTAAAGTGACGGCCGCGCAACGTGACGACGTAGCGATTCATTGGGTCGACCGATTGGTATCTGTTTCTTACCTTCAGCATCTTTAACGGCTCGGGATTTCAGGTGAACGGCAGACATTTGCAGAATCGAGAACCACGCCCTGCTTGGGGCTAGCGCGTTGCAGACTGCGTCAACTGAACGAGCCGGGCGGCGAGGTGGTCGCGGGGGACCCATTCTTCGCCGCCGTCGTCGCCGAGGAGGTAGGCGCCGGCGCCGGGGCCTTCGAGCATGTCGAGCGTGTTGGCGACTAGGTAATCGGCGCCACTGCTCAGCCGGCTGGCCTGGCCGATGCGGACCAGTTGGTCGCGGTCGATGCCGACTTCGAGCTTGAACTTCACGAGCAGGCCGCGGTAGCCCCACTCGGTGCGAAACAGGTCGACGATTTTTTCCGTCCGCTCGCCCAGGACGGCGATTACGTCGTGCGTACTCTTCACCTTGCCGGCCTGCGCGTCGCGTACGACCCACCGCTCCGTCCCCGGCACATCCCCCGGCTCCCGCTGTGTCACCGCGAATACACCCGCCGGGCGGTAATCGGCGACGGCGGCGGTCATGAAGACGGCGTCGTAGCGTTCCCGCGCCATCAAAGCCGCCAGAGCGCCGCGCAACTCGGCGTGGCTCGTGAAGGCCGATCCCTTGACGCGGCTTGAATTTGGCGACGCGGTCAGTTCGGCAAGATGGGTGCGGTTGCTGGTCAGAAGATCGACCTCGCCCACCTCGGCCAGGGCTTTGGCGATCCGCAGGCCGGTACCGCCGGTGAAGACGTTGCCCCAGTGGCGTACCTGGTCAATCTTCTCGCGTGTGTTGCCGGCGGTAACGAGGAATCGCATGAGAGTGAGATGTTATACCGATTTCGATTGGTCTCGCGCCGCCCATGCGTGCATCTGAACCCACACGCCGGAGCAGAAGCGTTCCCGCGCCGCCCGGGATTCTTCCCGTCAGACCGAGCATCCGGGGCGGCGCTTCGCTTTGCCCCGGCGTGTGGGCGATGAAACAGTCCGTATTAATCTGCTCTCCGCTGTACGCGCGGGAGATGGAGTCGATTCATGCGCTCTACGCCGTGATCGATTTCGGCGGCGGCGCGATGGGTTTCGAAACTTTCTTTTTCGGAGGCGTCACCGGCTTCTGCTCGCCGTCGGCGGCGGGCTTGGGGGCGGTGCGGTGGAGCAGGTCGGCGACGACGCCGGTCCAGCCGGTCTGGTGGCTGGCGCCGACGCCCCGGCCGGTGTCGCCGTGGAAATATTCGTAGAAGAGCACGAGGTCGCGCCAGTGGGGATCGTTGTCGTACAGCTTGTCGTCGCCGTGGCACGGCCGCCGTCCGTCCTTGTCAGGGGTGAACAGGCTGATGAGCCGCCGGGCGAGTTCCTGGCTGACTTCCTTGAGATTCAGTTTCCGGCCCGAGCCGGTCGGGTACTCGACCTTGAGCGAGTCGCCGTAGAAGAAGTGATAGCGTTCGAGCACTTCCACCAGGATGTAATTGACCGGCAGCCAGATCGGCCCGCGCCAGTTGGAGTTGCCGCCGAACATGTAGGTGTTTGATTCGCCGGGCACGTAGTCGACGCGGTACTCCTGGCCCTCACAGCTCAGCACGTACGGCTGCTTTTCGTGAACCTTGGAGAGCGACCGAACGCCGAAAGGGGAAAGAAACTCGTTCTCATCCAACGCGTGCTTGAGCGAGCGGACGAGCCGCTCTTTGCTCGGGATGGCGAGCATGTGGTGGCGGTGGACGTGCTCGGCGTCGTCGCTGGTCTCGTGAAACATGATGTGCTTCGCGAGGTCTTTGCGATGGTCGAGGAACCACTGCATGCGCTTCTTGAAGCCCGGCAGGCGGTCGATCACTTCGTCTTCGAGGACGTCGCACGTGAACAGCGGGATGATGCCGACCATCGACCGCACGCGGAGGGGGATGCTCTGGCCGTTCATCAGGAGCTGGTCGTAGTAGAACCCGTCCTTGTCGTCCCACAGCCCCGATCCGCCGAGGGTATTGATGGCGTCGGCGATGGCGACGAAGTGCTCGAAGAATTTGCTGGCGACGTCCTCGTATTCGGGATCTTCGCTGGCCAGCTCCAGGGCCATCGAGAGCATGGTGGAGCAGAAAAACGCCATCCAGGCCGTGCCGTCGGCCTGCTGAAGGGATCCGCCGCCGGGCAGCGGGCGGGAGCGGTCGAAGACGCCGATGTTATCCAGCCCGAGGAACCCGCCGCCGAAGACGTTTTTGCCGTCGACGTCTTTGCGGTTGACCCACCACGTGAAGTTGATGAGCAGCTTCTGAAACGCGCGGGCGAGGAACAGCCGGTCGCGCCGGCCGCGCGGGCCGGTCATCTTGTAGACGCGCCAGACCGCCCACGCGTGCACCGGGGGGTTCACGTCGCTGAAGCAGAACTCGTACGCCGGCAACTGCCCGTTGGGGTGCATGTACCACTCGCGGAGCATCAGAATGAGCTGCTCCTTGGCGAAGTGCGGATCGATGCGCGCGAACGGGATCGTGTGGAATGCCAAATCCCACGCGGCATACCACGGGTACTCCCACTTGTCCGGCATCGAGATGATGTCGCGGTTAAACAAGTGCTGGGCCCATTCGCGGTTGCGCCCAAACTTGCTGTGCCCTTCTGGCGGCACCGGCTGCCAGGGGTCGCCCTTGAGCCAGTTGTCTACCACGTAATGGTAAAACTGCTTGCTCCACAGCATGCCCGCATACGCCTGGCGGGCGACGAGCTTCTGCTCGCGGTTGAGCGTGGCGGGGATCGTCGCGTTGTAAAACTCGTCGGCCTCGGCGATGCGCTGGGCGAACGTTTGGTCAAAC
>JBKJRK010000188.1:0-3297 GCA_046593135.1 Tepidisphaeraceae bacterium
CTACGCCCATTACCTCAGTCGTTTTGAGGACCATTGGGCGTAGGTCAGTTTCGCCTCGACGATCACCGCCCCGGCCTGTTCCAGCGCGAGCGGCAGGTCGCCGAGCGCCTGGGCCAGGCGCTGCGCGACCGCCGGAGGGTCGTTGCGGCCGGTGCGATTTTTCAGAAACGCCAGGGAGTCGGGACGCTCGAAGACGCGCAAACAGAACGATTGCGCGACTCCTTTCCAACCGGGATCCCGGCTCGTGATGATCAGCGCGCCACGCGTGCCCGTCCGCGGCAGGTAGGCCCGAACCGCCTCCGGCCCCGGCGCGTTGTCGAAGATCAGAAGCCAGCGGCCAAATGTCTTGAGGTGCTCTTCGAGGGCCTCGCGAAGTTCGTCGGGAGTTGAATCGAGCGGGGGATTCCCGCCGAGCGTTCGGACCATCCGCGCGACCGCGACCGCCAAAGCCGCGTCGTCCTGGGCGGGCAACCACCAGACGAGTTCGTGTTGATCGCGGTGGCGGTAAGCATACTCGACGGCGACCTGGGTTTTGCCGACCCCGCCGACGCCGTGCAGCACCTGTGAGCGCGTTTCCGCATCGTTGCCGTCAAGCGCCCGCGCCAGCAGCTCCAGTACGCGTTCACGGCCGGTGAAGTGAGGGTTGCGGTTGTTCGGCACGTTCCAGAAGCGTTCGGCTTCCTCGTCCTTCGTGCTCAGCGACGGAAGCTCGTCCATGTGCGATCCCCTCTGGTGTGTGGGCCGGCTACGGCTGTGGTCATCATATCCGGTGACAACTGAGGTTTACCAACCTCATTTTGCGTCCGGGGACTCGTTTAATCAGGCAGGTCGTGGAGAAGATTTGTTAGAAAACAACTCGTCCTCGGTGTTCTCCGTGATCTCAGTGTTTAACTCCGCGGATTTCCTCGACAAGCGGGCCGCCGGTTGCCGATGAACATTATCGGACGCTGGGAGTTCGCCGCCGATGAATACATTCTTTTCTGTTACCCGTGCCCGTGTGGCTGTCGTCTGTCTCCTGGCCGTCTTCACGGCTTTGGCCGGGCGGGTGGTTTTCCTTCAGACTTACGGCCGGCAGCACACCATCCGGCGCGCGGAGCGCCAGCAATACCAGACGCGTATTTTGCACTACCGACGGGGCTGCATTTACGACCGCAACGGGATGGAACTGGCCGGCAGCGTCCAGACCCCTTCCTTGTTCATCGACCCGAAATTCCTCCAAGATCAGTTTCAGGAGGAAGGCCACAGCCTGATCGAGATGGACCGGATGATCGGCCGGCTTGCGGCACTGATCGAAAAAGACCCGTTCGAGCTGAGCCAGATGCTCGGCGACAAAGCGACGTCCCGATACGTTCGCGTCGCCGATCATCTCGACGAGCAAACCTGCGCCGAAATCCGCAAGCTCGACCTCCCCGGCGTCGGCCTGGAGCCGAGCAACGTCCGCCATTACCCGATGGGCGCGATCGCCGCCCACCTGCTCGGCGGCACCGGCGCCGACGGCGCCGGACTGGAAGGCCTCGAGCTTCAATACGAAAAGACACTCACCGGGCAAGACGGCTTCGAGCGCACGCTCAAAGACGCCCGCCACCGCCCGTTGAAAACCGCCGCCTACGACTACCTGCCGGCGCGTCACGGCCAGCACCTCATGCTCACCATCGACGCCAACATCCAGATGCTTGCCGAGCAGGAGCTCGCCGGCACCTGCAAGGAATACCGCGCCAAACGCGGCGAAGTAGTCGTCATGGATCCCAAGACCGGCGAAGTGCTGGCCTTGGCGAATTGGCCCGCGTTTAACCCGGAAAATCTCGAAGATTCGACGCCCGATGTGCGTCGCAATCGCGCCATCACCGACCCCTACGAGCCCGGCTCGACGATCAAGCCGTTCATCGTCGGCCCGGCGTTGCAGTGGCGCGCGACGCGCGTCGAAGAAGTCTGGAAAATGCCCGGCGGGTCGTACCGCTCGTCCCTGCGGCGCAAGCCCGTAACCGACGTGCATGCCTACCCGGAACTGTGTACCTGGGACGTGCTCGTGAAGTCGAGCAACATCGGCATGACCATGCTCGGCGAGCGCCTCGGCAAAAATCGCGTCTACGGCGCGCTGGGCAAGTTCCAGTTCGGCCAGCCAACCGGCATTGAAATGCCCGGCGAAGACCCGGGCCTGCTTAAGCCGGTTCGCAAATGGGCGGATTCTGACGTCGTGTCGGCGGTGCAGGGCTACTCGGTGATGGTCACCCCGCTTCAGCTCGCCCGCTCCTTCTGCGCTTATGCCAACGGCGGCCGGCTGGTGAAGCCGACGCTCGTCCGTGGCGTGCTCGGCGACGACGGGCGGGTGATCGCCAAAACCAAGCCGGGCCAACTCGAAATGATGCCCGAAGTCCTCGACCCCATGACCGCGGCGGAAATGAAACGCGTCCTGTGCGATACCGTTGTCCGCGGCACCGCCAGCAAGGCGCGAAGCGACGTGTGGAATATTTTCGGCAAGACCGGCACCGCCCACATCAGCGGCGGCACGGCCGGCTACGACAACGAGCGCTACACCAGCAGCTTCATCGCCGGCGCCCCCGCCGAAGACCCGCAGGTCGTGATCGCATTCATCATTCACGAACCCGACAAAAAGCACGCCCTCCAAAACAACCTCAGCTACTTCGGCGGCGCCGTCGCCGCCCCCGGGGCCAGCAAGCTAATCGAACGCGTGCTCACCTATCTAAACGTCCCCTCCTCCCCTGAACTCCCGCTCCCCGCGCCGCAGATCGCGAACGTGCTCCACAACTTCAACGCGAAGGTGTACCACCGCAAGCCCGCCACCCAGACCGCCTCGGCGGTTGTTCACGAATAGCCCTTCGCCCACCTCAGGCTTATGCACGACTGGTCAAGCAGGGTTATAAAGCTTCCCTACTCTGATGTTTCCACAATATGGTTCATTTTGCCGGGCCGCGGCGGCGCGAGCTTTTTGGACAAGAAAACGCCCTTTGAAATGCCGCTCGCATTCCTTGACGGCGCGTGGTTATCATGCCGGGCGTTGTCCCTCTTCGGAGGGGTCTAAAACTTCAAATAAGCGTCACACACCAAGGAGCCGATGATGTCTCATTGCGTGACCTGCCCCGCCTGCGGGAAATCGAATCAGGTCGATGAACTGACCTGTGCCCAAACGATCATCTGCCTCGCCTGCGGCGTGCGGATCGCCGTCGAACCTGTCGAGTATTTCACCACCGAACGAGCCAATACACCGAAGACTCCCGAGCCGGTGCCCGTCCCGGAATCAATGCACGGTGCCGGAGAAAACCTGGCGGACGTGGTGGC
>JBKJRK010000197.1:0-4091 GCA_046593135.1 Tepidisphaeraceae bacterium
CCCGCTCGGGTCGCCGTTCGATTACCAACGCCAAGCGCCGCTTTATATTGTGTCCGATCTTCCCCAGCCCAATGACACGCTCCGCTTCCTCCCCGCGGCGTGCGAGAAGATCATCCACTATCTCAAGCTCACGAACGGCGGGGCGTTTGTGCTCTTTACCAGCTACAAGATGCTGATCGACGCCGGGAATCGGCTCAAGACGGCGCTGGATGAACTGGGGTATCCGCTTTTCGTGCAGGGTCAAGGGGCGCCGCGAAAAGTGTTGCTGGACCGGTTCCGCTCGACGCCGAACGCGGTGTTGTTTGGCACGAGCAGCTTCTGGCAGGGGATCGACGTGCAGGGCGACGCGCTGCGGAACGTGATTATCGTGAAGCTGCCGTTCGCGGTGCCTGACGAGCCGGTCGTCGAGGCCCGGCTCGACGCGATCAAGCGGGCCGGCGGCAACCCGTTCATGGAATACAGCGTGCCCGAAGCAGTCATCAAGCTGAAGCAAGGCTTCGGCCGGCTGATCCGCAGCAAAAGCGACAAGGGAATCGTCGTGATCCTTGACAGCCGGGTGACGGGCAAGCGGTACGGCAAGGTGTTTCTCGAGGCGCTGCCGGCGTGCAAAGTCGTCAAATAGTCGCAACGCCAAGGGTTTTCATGGGCCTGTTACAGCAATCGATCGAGAAGAAGCTGTCGGCGGTGCTCGGGACGGCGGTTACGTTCGAGAAGCTCAACTTCTCGGTCTTCGGCGGCTCCGCAGAGGCCCACGGCGTCGTCGTGGCGGGGAGCGACCCGTCCGTTGCGTTTCTCACCATCCGGCGGGTGCGGGCCGAAATCTCGCTCGGCGCTGCGCTTAAAAAAGAGTTCGTCGTCAAATCCCTGACGGTCGAGAAGCCGGTGATCACCATCACCCGCCGTGCCGACGGCCGGACAAACGTTCCGCTACGGCCGGCGGCGCCGACCGCACCGGCGGACCCGTCTGCCAATCCCCGTCTGACGTCTGCCATCCCGTCCGCCACCGCGTCCGACACCTCCATTGACGCCGGAGCAAGCGACGCCACCACCGGCAATTGGAAACTCGAAGCCCGTAAGGTTCTTCTTGTCGACGGCGAAGTCCACTACCGCGACTCCACCGGCTACCGCGCGTCACTCGAACGCGTGCTCGGCGAGACCAAGGAAGCCGGCACGGGCTTCGACATAACCTTGCTCGCCGAGTCGGCCGGCCGTCGCGACCAGGCGGTCGAACTCGGGCCAATCCGCTGGAACGGCCACGCAGAAAACGTCGCAAACCTCTCGCAATGGCAAAGCGCCCGAGTCCACGGAGCGGTCGAAGTGGGGGACATGCTTCACGCCCGCGTTGACGTGTTGACGATAAACCCTCTCGACGCGAAAGCCGAAATCAACGCATCGCTCGACCTGACACTACTTTCGAAGCTTCTGCCACCGGACGCTCCGGCTCGCAAAGTGCTTTACGTCACGAACCCCCGCGGCAAGATTCAAGTAACCGGCCAGGCGACCTACTCCGCCGAGAAAGGAATCGTGCTTCCCGACCTCATTGCGAGGGCGGTGGACGTGGCCATTGAATGTCCTGGTTTGAAGCCAAACCCTTAACTTTCGCTCGCAGCACGAGCGTGGAGTGCCCTTGCTGAACTCTGTCGCCTGTCGACCAACATTCGCCGCGTAGCGAAATCCTGCCTTGCTCTTCGCCGGCCACCGCACCTTGACCTCCCGCCCGCACCCGCTAGCTTGTTTCCCTTTGCGGACGGCCAACGAACGTGTCTAACAGACAACCCGTCGCCCCGGCGACGCAGACCATGCCAGCCCCAGACGTCGGGACGACGGCTTTGCCGTTGCCCGCGCCCGGGCCGCATCCCGCTTCAAGCGAGCCCGCCGCGATCCCGTTTCATGAGGCGGCCAGCAACCGTGAGCTGCTGGTTTGGATGTTCGGGTTTCTCAAGCCCGTGAAAATGGCGGTCGTGCTCGCGTCGACGTACCTCGCGCTGTGGGTCGGGGCCGAGATCATGTCGGTCCGGCAGACGGCGGAGGTGGTCAACCACATCCAACACCTGCACTTTAGCAGCAGCGCAAAGCAGCACACATTTTGGGAATGGACGTTCGGCGATTCGCCCGCGGCGACGCGCCACAGGACCGTCATCCTGGGTTTGGCGCTGTGGGCCGCCGCGATGTTCGTGCTCCGCTACCTTCGTTCGGTCGCCGAGACGAAGCTGAGCATGACGCTCGTCTACCACCTCCGCGAAGCGGTATACGACAAGCTCCAGCGCGTCGGCTTCGGGTTTCACGACGCCGTCAGCAGCGGCCAACTGATCAACCGCGCGTTGTCGGACCTCCAGAACGTCCGCATGTTCAACCAGTCCGCGGTGATTTCCACGCTCGAAATCGTGCTGGTCGTGGGCGGGTATATCGTCATGCTAGGCCTGCGGTCGCCTTGGCTGGCGGTTCTGTCGCTGGTGCCGCTGCCGCTCTGGACGTGGTACATCCTGCGGTTCGGCAAGAAGGTCCAGCCGGTCTACAAGTCGGCGATGGAAGCCGACGACAAGATGGTTTCCGTCCTGACGGAAAACATCGCGGGCGTTCACGTCGTTAAAGCCTTCGCGACCGAGCAACGCGAAATCGACAAGTACGGCAAGGCGGCCGACACGTTCTTCGACCGCGTGCGCGACCGCATCCGGCTTTACGCCAACTTTCAGCCCGTCATCCGCACGATCGCGATGGCGTCGCACCTGTCGCTGTTCCTCTTGCTCGGCGTGCTGATCATCAACAACAAGGGAAAGCCAGGCGCGCTCGGCGCCGGCGAGTTCATCGCGCTCGGGGCGGCGATGGGCGCGATCCTGGCCCGGCTCCAGGTGGTTGCGACGATCAGTGAGCAATATCAAAACGCCATCGTTTCTTCCCGAAGGCTCTTCGAGGTGCTGGCGGCCAGTCCGACCGTTCTGGAAAAGCCTGGCGCGCCGCGCCTTCCCCAAGGCCCGGGCGCCGTACGGTTCGATCGCGCGAGCTTCGGCTACGACCCCGGCAAGCCCGTGCTGCACGACGTCACCTTCGACGTATCCGGCGGTTCGATGGTCGCGATCGTCGGGCCGACGGGCGCGGGCAAGAGCACGCTCGTCAATCTCATCGCCCGCTTCTACGACGCCCGGCACGGGCGGATCCTCATCGACGGCGCCGACGTCCGCGACGTCTCGCTCGCGAGCCTGAGGACGCAGGTGTCGTTCGTCTTCCAGGAAACGTACCTCTTCAGCGACACCGTCGCCGGCAACATCGCCTACGGCCGCCCCGGCATCAGCCGCGGGGAAATCGAGGCGGCGGCGCGGCTCGCTCAGGCGCATGAATTCATCGAAAACCTCCCGCAAGGCTACGACACCATGCTCGGCGAGCGCGGGGCCTCCCTTTCCGGCGGGCAGCGGCAGCGCCTGGCGATCGCCCGCGCCATCCTGACCAACCCGCGGATTCTGATCCTCGACGACGCCACGGCTTCGGTCGATCCCGAAACCGAACACCTGATCCGCCGCGCCATGCGGTTCGTGATGCGCGGCCGCACGACGTTCGTCATCGCCCACCGCGTGAGCACGGCGAAGCAGGCGGACGTCGTGGTGGTTTTCGAGCGGGGCCGGGTCACGCAAATCGGCACGCACGCGGAACTGATGAACGCCCACGGCCACTACCGCGACATCGCCGCGGTACAACTCTCCGGCGACACCGTCGCCCGCAACGCCGAAGGCCAGTCGGCCTCGCACATGGACCGCGTGCAGAACCCGAAAACGGTCGCCGCCGACGTGGCGGAAGTGGCGCGGGAATGAGCGTCACTTGAAACCGTGGCGCGGGGCGTCGCCGCGCCACAGGAATGGTCAAGTTCTTGAGACACGTTCTGAGCGCTGGACAAGTCGCGTATTCATCCCGATTAGCGGCAGGACCACGGGCCTGCCTAATACGGATCGTGATTAATCCTCGCGCGAGTTCAGGGCCGCTGAAGCGGCCCTGCCGGCTGGAAAATTGAGACGTGACGCGCACGGATTAATCCCGATGCGTATAAGATGTCGCAAACAAGGAACTCTGACATGCTCAAAGAAATCTTTTTCGGCGGCGGC
>JBKJRK010000321.1:0-3974 GCA_046593135.1 Tepidisphaeraceae bacterium
GCCCAGCGTCCCCGGCTCCAGGATATACGTCAGCGCGACGAAAACGACCGAACCTTCGCCCTCTTCGAACGCGAGCTGGCGGCAGGCTTCGAGGTAAAATCCGTTCTCGTAGTCGCCGACGGTGCCGCCGACCTCGACGAACACGACGTCGGCCTTGCTCTGGGCGGCGAGGTCGCGGAGCTTGTACTTGATCTCGCCGACGACGTGCGGGATGACCTGCACGTCGCGCCCGAGGTACCCGCCGCTGCGTTCTTTTTTCAAAACCGTCGAGAGGATCTGGCCGTTGGTCGTGAAGTTGAGGGCCGACAGGTCCTGGTCGAGCAGGCGCTCGTAGGTGCCGAGGTCCATGTCGGTTTCCATGCCGTCGTCGAGGACGAACACCTCGCCGTGGCGGTACGGGTTGAGCGTGCCGGAGTCGATGTTGAGGTAGCCCTCCATCTTGATGGGGGACACCTTCAGGCCCTTGTCTTGGAGCAATTTGGCCAGCGAGCTGGAGAAAATGCCCTTGCCCAGCCCGGACATGACGGTGCCCACCACCATGACGTACTTGTGGTGCCCCTTGCGATACCCGGGAGGCATCGGCTGGAACGATTCCGTCTCTTCGCTCGACTGCCCGATCTTTGCCAGCAGCTCTTGGTTGTTCATGTAAATTAGTTGTCAGTTGTCAGTTCCCAGTTGCCAGTGAGGACCCGCCTTCACTGGCAACTGGCAACTGACAACTGACAACTTCCTTTTGCCTTCTCACAAATTCCTCGTACTGCTCTTGCGTATCGACGCCGTGCGTGGCGCGGCTCACCGGTAATACAAAAATCGACCGGCCGTGCTCGAGGGCACGGAGTTGCTCCAGCTTTTCAGTACTTTCCAAAGGTGTCGGCGGCCAGCTCGCAAATTGCAGCAGGAATTCACGCCGGTAGGCGTAAATGCCCAGATGCAGATAATACGCCGGACCCGGCCCGGAGGTTGGATCGCGCCAAAACGGGATCGGCGAGCGTGAAAAATACACCGCCCGCCCCTCACGAGTCATTACTACTTTCACCAGGTTCGGATCGGCGACGTCGGCTCCCGCCGGGAACGGCGTCGCCGCGGTCGCCATGTCGTCGGCGCCGGATTCAAGCCGTTGGACAAGCGCATTAATCGTGCTCGGCTCGATTTCCGGCTCATCGCCTTGCACGTTGACGATGATCTCGTCTTTCAACCCGCGTGCGACTTCCGCAATCCGATCCGTCCCGCTCTGATGAGCCGGGGACGTCATCACGCAATGGGTCCCGAACGGACGCAAGGCGTCGACGATCCGCTGATCGTCGGTCGCCACGATCACTTCCCGCACGCGCGACGCCAACTGGGCCCGTTCCACCACGTGCTGGACGAGCGGCCTGCCGGTTTCATTGGCGAGAATCTTGGCCGGGAAACGGGCTGACCCGTAACGTGCGGGGATGACAACAGTTGCAGCCAAAAGTCGCACCTTCGTTCGGAAGTCCCGGGCTGACTTCAAACTGCGGAGCGACGTTACTGCTGTGTTAGCGCGGTGTCAAACGCGTCCGTTTCTCGCGTCAAAAACTACGCCACTGACCGGAAGTAGACCTCTGGCAAATCGCTTCCATGAGATAATCGGGGTTAGGAAACGCGATCGGTCTCAAATGGCTTGGAAATCCTGCCCCAACGGGTCTGCCACCGCCAACACGATTGCGCTGAGGCTCGCAGGCTCTGCGTGGCGGAGGGTGCGCGCGAAAGATTGGAGTGTTGCGCCGGTTGTTGTGATGTCGTCGACAATGACGACGTGGCGGTTTCGGACGAGACGATCGTTCACCAGGCCGAATGCGTCTTTGAGATTAGCTTCGCGTTTGGCGCGCGAATGGAGATGAATCTGGGGGTCTGTGTTGCGTAGCCGAACCACCGGCCGGGCAAGCCGCACGCCGCACCGCCGCGCCAGCCTTCGGGCGACGACTTCCGCCTGGTTGAATCCCCGCGTGATCTGCCGCGCGCGATGCAGCGGAACCGGGACGAGACACTCGGCTTCAGTCATAAGAGTCTTCGCCGATTCGTGTTCCAGCAACCGGTCCGCCAGTCGCTCCGCCAGCGGCCAACGCCCGTGGTATTTGACGGCGTAAATGAGATGCCGCAGCGGATCGCGGTACGCGCCGAGCGAAATGATTCGTTCAAACGGTCTCAACCCCTTGCCTTCGCAATAAGGGCATGCCCCACCCGGGCCGCCAAGCGGCATCGCGCACTTATCGCAGGCCGCCTGACGTTCCAAATCTCTCAATTCCCCGTCACAAGATTCGCACAGGAAAGGTCGTCCCGAATCCCGTTCACACCGCGCGCAGTGATGCGGATAACAGAAATCGATTACGTCGCTGATAAGTCTGTCGGCGCGCACGGCCGAATCATACCCGTTACGTCATCGGACTCGACACAGGGTCCTTAATTCTCCCCGATACAACCAAGGCGATCGCATCTATGAGCAAGCCGTTTTCAAGTCGCAACGGGATGGTCGGGTGCATTCCGCTCGGGCGGTGGCGCGGCCGCCCTGCACACTGTTTGATTACAGCGTTCAACGGTCACGATACAAGGGTTGGTGCGAGGGGGGATCGCCCTGCTTTGCCTGCCCGGCGAATCGGTTCCCCCCTTGCCTGGCGCATCCGCCCGGCTACCATTCGCCTCCTCATTTAACGAAGGAGATTTCGCATGGCAACCAGTACGGCAGAAGCGGTTTGGGAAGGCAGTTTGAAAGAAGGCAAGGGTTCGATGAAAGGCGGCAGCGGCGCGTTGAACTCGCCGTTCTCGTTCGGCACCCGATTCGAAGGCGTCGCCGGTACCAACCCCGAAGAGTTGATCGGAGCCGCGTTGGCCGGGTGTTTCTCGATGGCCCTGTCGGCCGGCCTCGGCAAGTCGGGCTTTACGCCGACCCGGATTCGCACGACCTCCAAGGTTCATCTCGAAAAAGTCGGCGAAGGGTTCAAGATCACTCGCATCGAGCTCGACACCGAAGCGGCCATCCCCAACATCGACGACAAGGCTTTTCAGGAAGCCGCCCAGGCGACCAAGAAAGGCTGCCCGGTGTCGCAAGTCCTAGCCGCGACCCAGATCGATCTGGTTGCAAAGCTCGTCAATGCTTGAACAGCGGAAGAACTGAAAAACGAGATGTGAACGCCAGAAGCCAAGGACGCCAAGGTAGGACGAGAAGAAGCAACTGAGCGGTATGAGTGGTTCCGTCACAGTTTCCCTCTCTTTTGTCTTCCCTTGGCTTCTTGGCGTCCAGGGTGTTTGTTAACGCTTTATGGCTTCGGCAGTGCAAATGCCACGAACGCGTCGCCGCTCTGGGTGCGCTGCATCCCGCCGCCGCCGGCGGCGATGCAGACGAACTGTTTGCCGTTGACGCTGTAGGTGCACGGCGTTGCGTAGCCGCCGGCGGGGAGTTTTTCTTCCCACAGAAGCTTGCCGATGGACGAGTCAAAGGCGTGCAGCTTTTCGTCTTTGGTTCCGCCGACAAAGACAAGCCCGCCGGCGGTGACGATGGTTCCGCCGAAGTTTTCGGTGCCTGTGCCTGTGATGCCCTTGGCGGCCAATTCGGGGAACTCGCCGAGCGGCACCTGCCACGCGAACTCGCCCGTGTTCAAGTCGATCGCCGTCAGCAAGCCCCACGGCGGCTTGATTCCCAAATAGCCTTCGTGGTCGACCAGGAAATTGTAGCCCGTCGTGGTGTACTGCCCCTTGCTCCGCTCCAGGATTTGGATCACGCACGGCTTGTTGTTCGTGTTAACGAACAGGAAACCGGTTGCCGGGTCAAAGCTCGCGCCCGACCAGGTCGCCCCGCCGTGGAAACCCGGGATGGCGATGCTCCCCCGTTCCCCCGGCGGCGTATAACGCTCGCCGTAGCGCAACACGTCGAGCTTGTCCAGCACGAACTGTCGCGCCTGCGGCGTACGA
Source organism: Tepidisphaeraceae bacterium (assembly GCA_046593135.1). GTDB lineage: Bacteria > Planctomycetota > Phycisphaerae > Tepidisphaerales > Tepidisphaeraceae > JBKJRK01. Next base: position 3,928 of record JBKJRK010000321.1, read on the forward strand.
TCGGTCACGTCGTCCTTCGTAAACACCAGCTTGGCCAGCGGCGGCGG
>JBKJRK010000477.1:0-7596 GCA_046593135.1 Tepidisphaeraceae bacterium
TCGTTCGCATTCTGTTACCGGTTTTTCAGTGTCCTGCTAGGCGAGGTTCATTTGACGGGCGACGTGAACTCTGCCGGGCGGTGCGGTAAAGTCCGCGTCATGCCAACCAGCACCCCCTTCGTCCCCATCGACATCCCCCAGCGCGTCCTCCTCGGCCCCGGCCCCAGCGACGTGCCGGCCCGTGTGCTTGAAGCCATCGGCCGACCGACCATCGGGCACCTTGATCCGGTTTTTCTCCGGATCATGGACGACATCCGCACCGGGCTGCGGCAAATTTTCCAGACGCAGAACGAGATGACTCTCGCCGTCAGCGGCACCGGCTCGGCCGGGATGGAAACGCTGTTCGCAAACCTCGTCGAGCCCGGCGACAAGGTCCTCGTCGGCGTCAACGGCGTGTTCGGCGGGCGGATGGTCGACGTCGCCGAGCGCTGCGGCGCGGTCGTCGAGAAGATCGAAATCCCTTGGGGCCAGGCGTTCGAGCAGGCCCAGGTCATTGAAGCGATCAACCGCACCAAGCCCCGCGCCGTCGCGATCGTTCACGCCGAGACCTCCACCGGCGTCCACCAGCCCGTCGACCAGATCGGCGCCGCTGCTCACGCCCAGGGCGCGCTGTTCCTGCTCGACTGCGTTACCAGCCTCGGCGGCGTGCCCGTCGAAATCGACGCGTGGGGCGTCGACGCGGCTTACAGCGGCACGCAGAAATGCCTCTCCTGTCCGCCGGGCCTGTCGCCCGTCACGCTTTCGGCCCGCGCGGTCGAACGTCTCGAGCAGCGCAAGCGGAAAGTACAGAGCTGGTACCTCGACCTCTCGATGGTCCGCAACTACTGGGGCAGCGAGCGCTTCTACCACCACACCGCCCCCATCAACATGCTCTACGGCCTGCGCGAAGCGATCGCCATCGTCCTCGAAGAAGGTCTGGAAAACCGCTTCACACGACACCGCGCCATGCACGACCTCCTCCGCGCCGGCCTGCGCGAGATGGGCATCGAATACGTCAGCCAGGAAGGCCGCCACCTCCCGATGCTCAACGCCATCAAGATCCCCGACGGCGTTGAGGACGCCCCCGTCCGCAAGCGCCTCCTCGAAGACTTCGGCATCGAAATCGGCGGCGGTTTAGGTGCGTTCAAAGGCAAGGCTTGGCGGATCGGGCTCATGGGCCACGCCCCCTCCCGCCGGAACGTCATGATGGTGCTGGCGGCACTCCGTGAGGTGCTGAAGAAGTAAAACGGCTCGTGGGCGTCGGTTCGCTTGACGTCCCCGCGAATCGTCGTCGTCGGGAGCGAATCGGGATCACATGAAACGACAACGGGGTTCGCAGTCAATCAACGACTGCGAACCCCGTTCGTACATCTGGGCCTTAGTATGTAAGGCCGGCCGAATTCAGCAATTGATCGTCTAAGGCGTACCGGTGACAGAACGCCCAAGTATTTCCGGTCGTGTACGGATGTGGATAGCGTATCAATACCGCCAGACTATTGGGTGTTATGTAGCGCCAATAGACACCGTGCTGAGGGGGCATGGTGCCGTAGGCGTCCAGTAGAGCGCCGGTGTAAAAGTTGTAGTTGGCAAAGAGGGTATGGATCGACTGGCCATTTTCGTATTTCACCCGGCAAAATGTTCCATCGTTTAAAAGGGGTAGCGCCGGAACCCGGCCCTCGCGATAGTCATTTACCCATGAAGCGTGGTAGGTCAGCAGGTGCCGACGTATTGCGATTTTCTTTTCAGTCCCAGAACCAGGGGCGTCAAAGCCCGTAGGGCCGCAGTTTGCGGGCGTGCTTCCACCCGGGTTGATGAACGCAGTTATCACCCAGCCGCATTTATCAACGTTACCCGAGGCGTAGCCGTAATAACTACTGTCGACAAGCTGCGTGCCCGTTCTGCAAAATCCGGTAGGCGTGTAACCAGAGCCAGATTTGAAAAGGGTACCGATGACAAACCCTGCCGGGTCCATTCGTATCGAGACGTTGAAGTAGTTCGGGTCTACTACATAACTTTGGGCGGAGGCTTCTGAGACGCATAGGAAACTGAAAACGAGTGCGAACCCGATGAAAGGCCCGTATGACTTTCGCATTGAAGTAACTCCTCGGCGACATGCCCGTTAGTGAAAAATGAGACATAGAGGTCAAATTACAACTTGCTATCGCGAAACACTGGGGCACCAAGCTCAGAAGCGGCGCAAGAAAAGAACGGGCCTCCTCTCGCAATACAGCGCGAGCAAATGAAAAAATGTTTACTACTCACACGATCTAAAATGTTCGGCCCGTTATTTATCACAAAATAGATTATTTACAACATTAATTTTCATAAATTTGCAAATAGTGGATGATCGCTCGTCATTTAATCGCATTGGTGATTATTTTTGGCGTAGAAATGCCGGCTTGTCGTGTCGGAGGTCGATAGGATGCGGCATACGAGATCTGAAGTTGAGGTGGGGTCGGCGATGTGATCCGCGTGACAACGGCCGCATGGCCGCGGGAACAAAGACAAAGGTGCAGGAGATGGATCGCGACGGGCAAGTCGACTGGTGCTCGACTCGCAAGTTAGGCCGCTTGCACCCTGGCTCGTCAACACTTCTTCACTGCACGGCTGGGAAGAAACTCATCAGGTCTTGCACGAACATTTTGTGGCCGCGGTCGTCGGGGTGGTTGATGCCGTTGTCGAGCAGGGCGACGTAGGGGATTCCTTCTTTCTCGAGATGCGCCCACCGCCGCGACGTGTCGGCGAGCGGGACGTGATGCGCGGCGGCAAGTTCGCGGAGCAGGTCGACGGTGTGGCGCGTTTCGTCGCCGCGGGGGTGGGGTTTCTTCATCATGGTGGGCATGGTGAAGTGGGGCGTGATCAGAATGACCTCGGCGCCGGCGTCGCGGATCTGTTTGAACGCGCTTGGATAGTTGGCGCGCACGACGTCGTCCTCACGGCCCATGTCATTGACGAACTCGATCGTCACGAGGTCCGGGTGATGGTCCAGCACGTCGTGTTGCAGTGCCGGCAGCCGGCCGGGCGTGGCGGTGCCGCCGACGCCGGCGTTGACGAGGCTGATTTTTGATTTGGGAAAACGTTCGCCCAGTAGCCGGGCGAAAAGGTCGGGAAAACGCCTGGCCGGTTCGGACGCGTCGCCGCCGTAGGTGACGCTGTCGCCCCATGCGACGATCGTTACTGGCTCGCCCGCGCGGAGCTTGGCCAAGGTCTTGGGGACCAGGGCGGCCCGGCGGGCGGTTTCGGCGTCATCCGGTTCCGGGAAAACAGGCTCGATCACCGGAAAAACCTGCCACGCTTCGACCGCCTCCGCCGAGGCGGGGAGGAAAACGTTGGCGATGACGAGTGAATCTTTCGGAGCAGCAGGCGGTGCGACGTCTTTCAATTTCGCCTGCCCGCGCGCGAGCGATACGACGCCCGCCGGCGTCACGACGATCGAATCCAGCCGCATGTGGCCGATGCGGTAGCTGATCGACACTTGGGCGTCCTTGGCGATTCCCCCGCCTTCAACCCGGCCGAGCGCGGCCCATTTTTCGTCGATCAAATAATCCTTGTCCGGCCGCATGACCGTCCCGTCGGCAAGCTTCACGATGACCGATCCCCGCACGAGACAATTCGGCATGGTCGTGTAAGCCGCCAGGCAACCCTTCAGGTGCGTGCCGGCGAGCCAGCGGTCGGGCTTTTCGGAAGACAGCGTATATTTCTCGTCCGCCGCCGCGACCGACTCGGCCGGCGGCACATCCAATACCGTCGGCTCGGCGACGTTGATCGTCTCGCCGCCGATCCGGCACGATCCTGGTGATACAACGACCTTTGAGCCGCGCGCTTCGATGTCGAGGCCGGCGAGGATGTTCGGATTCTTCTCCGCGGCCCGCGCCGGTGAATCGAAAACGGTGAGGCTAATCAAGAGAAGCGCGTTCAGAATTTTCACGATGCCTCCGAAGAGCCGCGGCGGTTTATGGACGGTCATGAACGAATAGGTACGGCGGAACGTTTGCCGGTTTCTATCCCATTCGTCCACCTTGCTGCTATCCGCCAAGCGGTCAATAATGAAGGTAACCCTTTCTTATGTCCTGATGAAGGCGTCAACATGAATGAAGATCGTTTTGGATTATCGAGACGCGAACTGCTCGGCGGCGCGACGGCCGCGGTGATTGCCGGGGCGATGGGACAGGGGGGGCAAGCTTCCGCCCTCGCGCAGCCCGCGGCGCCGGCGTCATCGACGCGGCAGAAACTCCTCCCGCTCGGTTACGCCAACGTCAAACTCACCGGCGGGCCGCTCAAAGAGCAGTACGACCACACGCTGGATTTTTTCCTCAAACTCGAAGACGACCGCATTCTCAAGGTCTATCGCGAGACGGCGGGCCTTCCGGCGCCGGGGCCCGACATGGGCGGGTGGTATAACGCCGACGGGTTCGGCCCGGGGCACGGGATAGGCCAGTGGATGTCCGCCCTCTCGCGCTTTGCCGCCGCGGGCAGTGCGGAGGCGAAGGCGAAAGTCGGTCGGCTGGTCGAGGGCTACGCCGCGACGCTGGGCAAGGGGAAAGTGTTTTACAACTACCGTTTCCCCGGCTACGTCTACGACAAGCACGTCATCGGCCTGACCGACGCCTACCGTTTCGCCGGGGTCGAGCTGGCTCACGAAACGCTGAAGCGGACGACTGACCTGGCGCTGCCGTTCCTGCCGGAAAAGGCGCTGACGCATGAAGAAATGCTCGCCCGCCCGCACAAAGATCCGTCGTACACCCTGGACGAGTTTTACACGATCGCCGAGAACCAGTTCATCGCGTACCAGGTGTTCGGCGACGAGCGCCACCTGGAGCTCGGCAAGCGATTCCTGCACGACAAGCCGTACTTCGACAAGCTCGCGGCGGGGGAGCCGGCGATGGTCGGCAGGCACGCGTACAGCCACGTCAACGCCTTGGGTTCGGCGGCGATGGCGTACATCGTGATGGGCACGGAAAAACACTTCGCCGCCATCCGCAACGCGTGGGACATGATCGTCAAGGACCAGCAGTACGCCTCCGGCGGGTGGGGGCCGAAGGAAGTGTTCGTCGAACCGGGCAAGGGACAGTTATTCGACAGCCTCAGCAAAACGCAAAACCACTTCGAGACGCCGTGCGGCAGCTACGCGACGTCCAAACTCGCGCGGTACCTCATCGAGACGACCGCCGAAGCCCGCTACGGCGACGGCCTGGAGCGCGTGTTGTACAACGGCATCCTCGCCGCCAAGCGGATCCAGCCGGACGGTTCGACGTTCTATTATTCGACCTACTCCGACGGCGCGCGCAAAGCCTATCACCCCAACAAATGGGTTTGCTGCTCGGGCACGTATCCGCAGGCCATTGTCGATTATCTCGTCAACGCCTATTTCCAGGACGCGGGCGGGGTTTACGTCAACCTCTACATTCCGTCCGAAGCGAAGTGGGCGCGCCTAGAGGGCGAAGTGAAGTTGACGCAGCAGACCGACTATCCCGAGAGCGGCGACATCAAGATCCGAGTCGATCCGAAGTCGCCGGGCGAGTTTTCCGTCAACCTCAGAATTCCTGTCTGGGCAAAAGACGTGAAGTTGTCGGTAAACAACGAGGCCGTCCCGACGTCGGCACGGCCGGGAGAATTCGCATCGATTCGCCGCCGCTGGAGCACGGGCGACACGATCGAATTAACGCTCCCCATGGCGTTTAGCACCGAAGCGATCGACGCCCAGCATCCGGATACGGTGGCGCTGATGCGCGGCCCGGTGATGCACGTCGCCGTGAACGGGTCTCCGAAGCTCTTGTCTGTTGACGGCGGTGTACCGGTTGCGAAGGCGGATACTCGGTTCATGCCGTTCTATAAGGTCAATGACGAAACGTATACGACGTATTTGACGCGCGGGTAACGGGGGGGCAACATCCGTTCAGGCGTCGATCAGTGGTTCTGAGAGAATGCGAACTTTTTGACCTGAAATCGTGCCGCGCCAATCGGTCGATCATTCTCGGGCGCGATCTCGGCCGGGCGGTTGCCGGTGGTGAAGAGAAGACGCTCGAAATGCGCGACCGCTTGTGAAATCGGCGCGTCGGTGACCACCGGCCGTTCGTCAAGCCAGAGCGAATATGTTTTGCGCTCGCAATCTGCGGCGAGACGCAGCGTGAGGGGTTTCCCGGGCTTCGACTCGCCGACGCGGTTGTTTCCCGCAACGACAGCGTTCTTCGTAAACGACACCCTGGCAGCGAGTTGTCCGCGCGGTCCGACGAGATCGACGTGCAGCGTGCCGTCGGCGGGGTCTTCGATGAGCAGCGAAAAAGTCACGTCCGCCTTCTTGCGCCCGTCAAGCATGCGAAACGCGCGGGCGTAGTCGGCAGGGTCGCGGTCTTCCAATGTGATCGTCTCGGCGTCGCCTTCACCGCTTGTCGAAACTGGCGCCCATTTCGGGCTGTACGTATTCCAGGCGTTCTCGGCGCCCTTCGCCTTCACCGGCACGCGGCTCACCCAAAGGTCTTCCTTGCCCACGCTGTACGCCAGCCACGTCGTGGCGTCGTCGCGCGAGCCGTCGGTCGACCATTCGGAGACGCCGCGCACGTACTGCGGGCCGACCACTTTATAGAGACCGGGGTAGCGCATCGGCGGGAGCTCGCCGTGGATCACGCGCATGTTGCCGAACGTGATGCCGTCGTCGCCGGTGACGGCCACGAGGGGAAAGCGCTCCGTGAGACTCGGGTTGTAGGCGAGCAGGTACCGGCCGTCGCTGGTGCGCTGGCCCCACGTCTTGGCCATCCCGGCTACGAGCGTCGGCGGACGCACGGGCGACGACCACGTCTCGCCCTCGTCGCGCGAGAGGAGCACCCAGCCCCACTTCATCACCGCGATCAGTGCACCGTCTTTGCGGTGGAAAAACGACATGGCTTTACCGAAGCGGTTCTCAAAGTTCGCCCGCGAGGGCTCACTTTCAGGCCACTTGCCGAGGTCGTGCCACTTCATCCGCCGCTCGCCGAGCAACATGCCGTAGTCGGATTGCTCCAGGAACGGCTTGTTCGCGAGCAACTGATTGCAGGCTTCGACGAACGCCGCTTCCGGCGCCGTGTCGAACATCGACGGCGCCTCGGGCGGCCCGCCCTCGGCCGGCTTGCGGAGGAGATAAACGGTCCCCAGCGTGTGATCCGCCTTGATTTCCCGGACGACGATCGGGCCCTTCTTCCGCTCGGTCAACTGCTCGTGCGACAGCCGCAACCCGCCGATGGCGAGCATGCGGCCGTTGGGGGCGTGGAAAAGGAACATGCGCAGGTGCGTCGAAAGCTCCTGCGGAAACAACTCCGCCGGCTGCGACCAACTCACGCCGTCGGTCGAGGTCGCATACAACTCGCGCGACGGCCAGACGTCTTCGTCCTTCTCGCAACTGTCCCACGCGAGATACAGCCGGCCCTTCCAGCAGCCCAGGTCGACGTGGTGGTGATACGTCCAGCCTTTGCCGTCGGTCTGTTCAGGCACTGCGCGGGATGCGCGAAACACCTGAATGTTTGCCACGCCAGGCATGGCGGGCAGGCCGCCGTCGGGCAGGATCAGATCGACCTGTTGCTGTTCGTTTCCCGTCACGACCAACGGCGGTTCAGCGGCGTGGGCGAGTGTGGCGGTAAGGAGCAG
>JBKJRK010000133.1:0-2905 GCA_046593135.1 Tepidisphaeraceae bacterium
ACGACGCGTAGAGGATCGGCGTGTGGGCCGATCCTCTACGCGGTGGGCGGCCGACCAGTCCAGCGTGTGAAACGACTTCGCCACGCCTGCAACGGCGTGTTCGAACGCAGCGATCCGCTCGCGGCCGCCGCTGAATTGACTATGAACCACGCCCGCATAATGGACGAACCCCCGTGACCGGAAGTGTTCCGCCGCCAGCCGTCCGATCTCCACGTTATCGTGGACGACGTGCGGCAAGCCTGACCCTGGCATGCCGTATCCGATGTTGACCTTTGGGAGCGACGACGCCAGCACCAAGTCGGTGACCTGTGGGTTTGTCCCCAGCGTGGAAACGATCCCATCTCCCCGCCATGTGTGCGGCACCCGAGCGGCCCGCATGAGGTATAGGTCCATCACCCAACCGGCTTCGCGTCCGTAACGAACCGCCCCATGATGTAACGCGGTGGAATACCAGCCGAGCGCTAGCAATACGCGTGGCCGGCGGCGATTACGTGCGGTCAAAATTTCCGTGGCAGCGCGTCGTCGGGCGGTCATGAATTTAACCCTCTTTCACCATCATAAAACGGCAACGAATACACATAAAGAGCGCTTGTATCGTGCAATGACGAGCGTAGGTTTACCTCGTATCGTTTCGGTCTGACGGCGGGCGGGCATTTATGCTGTGCCCCCCGGATTGAACTCGAATTGGTACTGCAGGCACGTCGTACACAAGCCCCACGCGGCTGACATTTGAAAGGAGGAAAATTTTAAGCTGATGAACGACCGGCACGCCGGTTCGTTGTTTCCGGCGCACTGTTACTTACCCCGCTTCTTTTGCGAAAGGTTTAGGTGCTTCAATGACAAAAACTGGCATATTCGTCCTCCGATTCACGCTTCGGGTCGTATTTCTCTGTGCATTCTTGCTCAGCGGACTCTCCTTCGCGCTGCAAGCTCGGGCAGATGAACCCTATTACGGAACTGTGTGGGCTGTGAAGCCCGGCAGTTCGGTTTACATCCGGCTGTCTCCCGAGACGTTTTTTTTAGGCACACTGCACGCGAGTGAGCATTTCAAGCTACAACGCACTTACGGCGCGTATCGGTTCGGGCGCTGTGGAGGGCAGGCGCAGAGATGCGGATGGGTGGTCGGCGGGCCTGATTATTGGGAGGCGGGCGGCTCCATCTCCGCGTGGTGCAGCGGTTCGGGGAGTACCTCATCAGGAATCACGTTGCGCCGTGAATTATTGAGCACGGAGGCATATTGCGTGAACGACTATGTTTACGGCGTATTTTTTGCCGACCAAAATGATCAAAACTCGCAGGGTACCTATCTTCAGATGAAGCCCGGAATGGTTAGTCACTAGTATTCGAATTACAAGAGCGGCGGGAGTTTTTTGCAGCCCTACCTCAATGGAGGTGGAGGATACATAGAACTGAGGCGAGACAATCCTGTAAACACCTGGCGCTATGTTACGTTGGATAGAACGGCTATTGCTGTAAAACCAACTGGTTTGCCGTGGGGGTTTATGCACCGTGGTTTTTTTGAATCTTCCTTGCCCTATGCGCAAGGAGGGCCGCGGACGGATGTGCAGGGTAGGAACGGCTTCTGACTGAATAGAACTTCGATCGACGGATGAACTACGGGGTCGAAGCACATGGCAGCGTAGTGTCATAAAATGAGAAGGAGGCCACGTTGCCGTGGCCTCCTTCTTGTTGATGTTGAGTTTGGGGGGTTGGTTTTAGTAGCGGTTGCGTCCGCCGCCACCACCGCCGCCCGAGCCGCCGCGGCCGCCGCCGCCGCCGCCGTATCCGCCGCCGCCACCGCTGCTGCGTCCGCCGCCACCGCCACCGCCGTAGCCACCACCACCGCCGCCGCCGCCCCCACGAGGACGTTCTTCACGGGGCTTGGCTTCGTTCACGGTGAGTGCCCGGCCATCCACTTCCTGGCCGTTGAGCGCGGTGATCGCGGCTTGCGCGTCTTCATCGCTGCCCATTTGGACGAAACCAAAGCCCTTGCTGCGGCCGGTTTCGCGGTCCTGGATGACTTCGGCCGACTGCACGGTGCCGTGCTGGCCACATAACTGTTCGAGGTCCGAGCTGGTGGTGTTATAGCTCAGGTTTCCGACATACAACTTGCTGCCCATTGAATTGCTCCTATCGCATTCTGGGTCTTGAGAACCCGACGTTTACTTTCCGGGTTCGAGTGTGAAAGGGGCCGACGTTCCGGCCCAGAAGGTAGGAGAGAAAAAAGAGGCAGACGGTGCGGACATGCTCATGCTACTGACCGATGACCGATACCTGAGAGACCCTATCTGCAAACTTACCTGAACTCACTTTAACCGACGACTCTCCGTTCGTCCAACATAAAATGGGCTAAATTTGTCGGAATTTTGGCGAGAGGCGAATCGGCGTTCTGGACGCCCTGGAGAGGTTTAAATGCTTCGGACCGATCAATAAACGCCAAGACGCCCAGGCCGCCAAGACGGAAACGAGCATGATTTACTCTCTGCTCTTCGTAGCAATCTTGGCCACTTGGTGTCTTGGCGTTCATTTTTTTTTAATTGCATCCCCGGCCGACCCGGCGGCCGCCCGCCCGGCGAGGAAGCCGGTGGCCCAGGCCCATTGGAAGTTGAACCCGCCGATGCGCCCGTCGCAGTCGAGGATTTCGCCGGCGAGGTACAGGCCGGGGATTTTGCGGGATTGCATGGTGCGGTAGTCGATCTCGCTGAGCGGGACGCCGCCGGCGGTGACTTCGGCGTAATTCCAGCCGCGATGTTGAACCACCGGCAGGATCAAACTTGTGAGTGCGTGAACCAGTGGCCGACGGGCATCGCGCGAGAGTTGGCCGAGAGGTGTGGCGGGATCGATGCCCGCGTGACGCAGCAATGCGGCGCAGACGCGTTCCGGCAGTCGGCCGGCGAGATGATTC
>JBKJRK010000582.1:0-8369 GCA_046593135.1 Tepidisphaeraceae bacterium
GTCGCTGATCCACCACTTGTTCACGTCCACGTTGTAGCGCGGCTTGATGCGATACACGACGCCTTCGTTGTGCTCCAGAAAAATGTTCTCCCCGCCAGAGTCGGCCGGGCTGATCGACGGCGTCTGCTTGAGGAGCCAGACGCGCTGTTTGAACAGAAAATCCTTGTCGAGCAGCGCGCCGACCGGGCAGAGGTCGACCACGTTGCCCGACAGTTTGTTGTTGATCGGCTGGCCCGGAAAAATCGCGATGCTTTCACGGTGGCCGCGGCCTTCGACGAACAGCTCGCTCGTGCCGCTGACCTCGCGCGTAAACCGCACGCACCGGGTGCACATGATGCACCGGTCGGCGTAGAGCATCACGTGATCGCCGACGTCCTTCTTGGGCTTCTTCGCTTTGTCTTCCTCAAACCGGCTCTGGCTGCGGCCGTATTCGTAGGAGTAGTCCTGTAAGGTGCATTCGCCGGCCTGGTCGCACACCGGGCAGTCGAGCGGGTGGTTGATCAGCAGGTATTCCATCACCTGCTTCTGGTTGGCGACGGCTTTGGTGCTGTTGGCGTGAACGACCATCCCGTCGCGGACCGGCGTCTGGCAGCTCGGCACGAGCTTCGGCAGCCCCTCCACCTCAACGAGGCAGATGCGGCACGAAGCCGGGATCGAGAGTCCGGGGTGGTAGCAGTAATGCGGCAGAGCCATGCCTGAGTCGAGGCAGGCCTGCAGGATCATCTGCCCCTGCTTGGCTTCGACGCTCTTTCCGTCGACCGTAATCGTGGGCATAGCGGGGGGATCGTATCCGAGGTTGTGACGGATTTCACTAGCCGTCATCAATGAACGATGACCGAAACCGATCGAGCAACGGAAATGGAAGCAAGGTTGGCCACCGGAAACTTAGCCGACTTCTGTCGCTTTGAGCAGATGGGCTTGCAACTCACCTCTACCTGAACGCCAACTGCGGGCCTTCGAGACAGTTTCTTTCACAGAAACGATAAACAGGCGCCGCCCACTCACCCTGACATCAGTTCTCTTAATAATTCCCCCTGCGCCGCCGGCGTCGCGGCAAGAAACGGAACTTTCGCGCCGGCGTAGTTTCGCAGGTCGAACGGAAAGATGTTCTGGCCCGTCAGCGAAGTCAACACGCCGCCCGCTTCCAGCAGGATGGCGGCGGGAGCCGCGACGTCCCAGAGCTTGCCGTGGAGCGTGACCGACGCGTGTGCAACTCCGCACGCGACCGTCACCGCTTCGAGGGCGGCCGAGCCGATGACGCGTACTTTCCAATTGTTCTGGGCGAGCCAGCGCGAGGCCCAGCCGGGCAACTTGCCGTGCTCGTTTTGCAGGTTGCTGGTAAGCATCAGCATGGAACTGTCGTTCAGCGCATTCTGCGCGACGCGGAGCCTCTTGGTCCCGAGCCACGCCCCTTCGCCCCGTACGGCGGAGTACATCAGATCGCGCGTGACGTCGTACACAACCCCTAAAACGGGCAGTCCATGATCTAACAGCCCAATGCACACGCAGAAGTTGCCGAGGCCGGCGACGAAGTTGTTCGTGCCATCGATGGGGTCGATGACCCAGACGCGGCCGTTGGGGTCGGGGCAGTCAAAGGTGATCGATTCGCCTGTTTCACTTTCTTCGCCGACAAAGCCGTCGCTCGGGAACCGCCGGCGTAGCCCGCCGACGATGTGCCGCTGGCTGGCCCGGTCGGCCTCGGTGACGGCTTCCTGGTTGGCGGCGACGTGGGTCTTCGTGAGCCGTTCGACTTTCCCGTACTGGTCGAGAACGATCCGCCCGGCGCCCCGGGCGAGTTCGATGGCGTACTGCAAATCGTGAATGAGTGACACAGGCGCAGGGTATGACGTACCCCTCGGCGGGGCAAGTTCGTGTGCGCGTCATCTCCTTACCCGCGAGGATTGCCTGGAGTAACGACGTCGCGGTGCAAGCGCTCAAACCATGATCCGCCAAAGCGGAGTCGGCCGGCCAGCAGCAGCGCGGCTTTGGCGACCGGCGTCAGCGCCCCCTCCGCGACCGCCTGTTCAACTTGCGGCTCTGTCGCCTGAATTGCCCACGACGAATCATGTTCCGCCTGGTCCACCTGCCGCGACACTTGTTCCATCGCAAGGCCAGTCCGTGCAAAAAAAATAAGCTCCGGCTGGCGGATGGTACGGTCTTCCACGATTCCAAGGCACGTTGTGCCTGTGACGTCCTGGTTTTCGATCGCCAGCTCTTCCCGTAATTCTCGGTGAGAAGCGGCGAACGGATCGGCGCCGTCCGCGGGTTCGAGTGAGCCGGCGAAGGGGTGTACGCGGTTGGGGTAGTACGCGACCACGGCGCTCCGCCGGCCGAGCATAAAGTGGGCGTCGGCGGTTTCGAGGAGCGTGCTTACCCCCACCGGGTTCGCCAGCACGTCACGGCCGTAGGCGTCGGCGAGGTGCGCGTTATGAAGATTGGTTCCGACGAAGTGCTTATAGCGCGTGGGTGAAACCGTGAGGCTTAGAAAGTCGGGGGACGCTTCAAACGCTTCCAGCCGGCACATCGGCCCGTCGAAGAGGTGCACGCCGGGCCGGCTCGCCACACGTGCCCAGGTCTCGTCGATCGTCTTCTCGACATTCGGCAGAATGACGCGGGAAGAACGGTCCGTCGACGATACGCCGACCCGTCCCCGGCCCCAGTCTCCGATGGCGCGAAAGTTCAGCATCGCGTGGGCGATCCTACGGCACGACGGCTGTCGGCGGGAGGGCCACGGTGAAAGTGCTCCCGCTGCCGGGCCGACTCTCCAGCGAAAGCCGGCCGCCCATCGCGTCGACGAGGCGCTTGCAGATGGTCAGGCCCAGGCCCGTGCCCTTGTTGCGGTCGCGCTCGCGGTTGTTCAACTGGACGAACTCGTCAAAAATGTTGTGCTGGTGTTCCGGGTCGATGCCGATGCCGCTGTCGTGAATGCGAATCAGCGGTGCCGCGTCCCCGTCGTCGCGGCCGGCCTCAATGCTCACCTCACCCGCGGCGGTAAACTTGATGGCGTTGCCGACGAGGTTGCCGATCACACGTGAAAGCTTGATGCGGTCGGTCCGAACCCGTAGCGGCTGCGGTGGCGGAACGATTTTAAGGGCCAATCCCTTTTCCCGCGCCGTCGGGGCGTAGCGGCGATATTCCTCATTGAGTAAATCGGCCAGCGAAAATTCGCTCTCCTGTATTTCCAGGCGGCCCGAGTCGTAACGGGCCAAGTCCAGCACGTCGCCGAGTAAATCGACGAGCGACAACGCGCTCGCGTGCAGCTCCTTGGCCAGGTCCGGCACTTCCCCGGCCAGCGCGGGGTTGGTCGCGGTCCGGCGGATCAACTCCGCGAGCAGCGTGATGGCGTTGGCCGGGGTTCGGATGTCGTGGCTCACCGCGGCGAGGAAACGCGTCTTACGCACGCTGGCTTCCTCGGCTTCGCGACGCCGCGTGTCGATCTCGCGCTGGAGCTCCTTGAGCGTCGTGATGTTCACGAACACCACGACGGCGCCGTTCGGCTTTCCCGTCGCGTCGCGGAACGGCGTCGAATTAATAAGCAGCGAAATTCGCACGCCGCTTACCAACACGACCTCCAGCTCCTCCCCGTACACGTCCACCCCGTCCCGCGCGGCGCGACGCTGCGGCCATTGGTCGGGCGCGACGGGGCGGCCTTCGTGAAACGCGAGCAAGGACGTGAGCGCGTTGTCTTGCGCCACGTTGGCGTCAGAAGGCACGCCGAACATCGCCGCCCCGGCGGAGTTCAACCGCAAGTCGGTGCCGTCGACATTGATGACGGCGATGCCGACCGGCGCCGTCCTCAGCACCGACTCGTACCGCCGCCGTTCCTGCGACACTTCTTCGAGGCGCCGCAGCGCCTCCAGGCTGATCGACGTCTGGGCGGCCAGCGAATCGATCAGCGAGACGTCTTCGTCGTCCCAAGGCCCGGGCGTCTTACGGTAAACCTCGAGCGTGCCGATCGGCCAGCCCATCGCCCGCAGCGGCGCCGACAATACCGCCACGAACGGGTCGCCGTGTTGCGGCTGGGGGATGACCAGGTCGGGGCGCTGCCCGAGGTCTTCGATGTACGCGGTCCGCCCACGGCTCAGCACCAGCGAAGAGAACGAACGGCCGGCGGGCAACGTGTCGTCGCGGAGTCCGTCCGCCCCGAACCCGTGGTGGCAGCGCACGGCTAGCGCGTCATTGCCGTCCTGTTCCAAGATCGCCGTCCCCGCCGTCCCCCCGTCGGCGAGCTGTGCGAGCACTTCGCAGATCCGGGCCATCATTTCGTCGCGGGTGAGTTCGACCGTGAGCGTCCGGCTCAGCGACAGCAGCGCTTCGGTAACACGCTCGCGCCGCGTCAACTCTTCGTTGGTAACGCGTATTTCCTCCGTCTGCCGCTCGAGCTCTTCGGTCTGGCTCTGCAGCTCCTCATTCTGCCGGGCGACTTCCTCCTCGCGCTTGCCGAGCTCGCGGTTCGCCGATGCGAGTCGGGCGTTGTTCCGCTTCAACTCGACGTTGCGCTGCTCGATCCGCTCGCGGGCCACAATCAACGCGTGCACGGCGCCGACAATCACGAACAAGTCGAGCTGAACGAGAGCGAAGTCGAGTGGTATCATGCCGCCGGTGAGCGAGTCGCCGGCACGCGGTGGCAGGATGACGAAGAACTTCACGGCCGTGATGACGGTGAACGCCGCAACGGCAAACCAGAGCAAGGCACGGCGCCGAACCCAAGCGAGCAGGATCAGCGGGATGCCGTAGCCGATGGGAAGAACTTTTTGCGGGAAAATCCAAAGGGGCAACAGGGCCATCACGAAAACGCAAACCGCGCACGCCGTTAGGGCGATCCATACGGGTGGGCGACGCGGGAACGGGCAGGGCTGGTCGGGATTCGGTGGCCGCGTCGAGATCAAAATTCACCCTGTTTGCGATGCATGCAGGGGCCGGTCGCATCTATCCTCAACGCGCCGGCGTTAAATTAACAGCATCGGAAACTAACATCGCAGGCGCATCGGCAGAATGGACAAAGCATTGGCGACGCGGGTTAGACGTCGAAATACTTGGCTTGCGGGTGATGCGCGACGATCGCGTCGGTGGACTGCTCGGGGACGAGCATGAAATTTTCGGTGAGGCTCACGCCGATTGCTTCCGGCGACAGCAGTTGGACGATCGTCGCGCGGTCTTCGAGATTCGGGCAGGCCGGGTAGCCGAAGCTGTACCGGCTGCCGCGGTATTTCTGCTGGAACAGCCGCTTGATGGACGGGTCGTCTTCGCTGCTGAACCCCAGCTCCTGGCGCATCCGCTTGTGCCAGAATTCCGCCAGCGCCTCGGCGCATTCGACGCCGAAGCCGTGGAGGTAAAGGTAATCCTGGTAGCGGCTTTCCTTGCGGAGGGCTTCGGCCATTTCGGTGGCCTTGTCGCCGACGGTGACGAGTTGCACGCCGAGCACGTCGAATTCGCCGCTCGCCTTGCTCCGGAAAAAATCGCTCAGGCACAGCCGGCGGCGGCCGTCCTGGCGGGGGAACGTGAAGCGGAGCCATTCGCGGGCCGGGCCTTGCGGTGTCACGCCGCTCTTGCCGCCGGCGGGTGCACCGTGGGCGCCGCAGGTGCAGCCCGCTTGTTCAAATTCTTCGACGTGGTACACGATCAGGTCGTTCCCCTCGCCCTGGACCGGGAAGTAGCCGTACACCACTTTCGGCTCGATGAACCCTTCTCCGAGCGCCCGCCATTGCAGGTGTTCAAAAACCGGCCGGGCCGTATCGTGCATCAACTTTTCAAATTGCTCGTCGCTTAGGGCGCCTTTCTTCAAGCCCCACTGCCCGAGGAACAAAGCGTTCTCGTTGACGAACGGGAAGACGTGGCGCGGACTTAAGTCCGTGACGACGCGGCGCCCCCAGAACGGCGGGAGCGGAACGGGGTTGTCGCCGGCGATCTTCGGGATTTCCGCGGCGTCGAGCGACTGCGGCTTGACGGCGCTCGCCCGCTGCCGCTTTCGACGGGCGGCGCGTTCCTGTTGAATTGAAACGAGCTGCCCCACCTTGCCGCCGCTGACGGCATCCATCACGTGCAGGCCGTCGAAGGCGTCTTTGCAATACAGCAGCGGGCCGCGGTACAGCGTCGCCAAATCGTCCTCGGCGTAATCGCGCGTCAGGGCGGCGCCGCCGAGCAGCACCGGGAGTTTCAACTCCAACGTGTTCAGCTCGGCGAGGTTTTCCTTTATCACGCCCACGCTCTTCACCAGCAACCCCGACATGCCGATGGCGTCGGCCTTTTTCTCGCGCGCGGCCTGAACGATGTCGGCCAGCGGGACCTTGATGCCGAGGTTGAACACGGTGTAGCCGTTGTTGGTCAGGATAATGTCGACCAGATTTTTTCCGATGTCGTGAACGTCGCCCCTCACGGTCGCCAGCACGATCCGGCCCTTGCTGCTCCCCTCGGTCTTCTCCATGAACTGTTCGAGGTGCGCGACCGCCGTCTTCATCGTCTCGGCGCTTTGGAGAACGAACGGAAGCTGCATCTGCCCGCTGCCGAACAGTTCGCCGACGACTTTCATGCCGTCGAGCAGGAGGTCGTTGATGATCTGGAGCGGCGAATACGTTTTCCGCGCCTCGTCGAGGTCGACGACGAGGTTGCGCTTTTCGCCGTCGATGATGTGGCGCTTCAGTCGCTCCTCAATCGACAGGTCTTCGTACAGGGCCTTGGGCGCGGCCTTGACGCCGCCCGGGGCTTCGTCGGGAAACAGCCCGACGAAATGCGTGAGGGGGTCGAAGTTTTCTCTCCGCCGGTCGTAGATCAGATCGAGGGCGGCGTTCCACTGTTCCGGGGGAATGCGATTCTGCGGCAGAATCTTCGACGCGTGGACGATCGCCGCCGTCAGCCCGGCCTCGCGCAGCTCGTGCAGGAACGCACTGTTCAGCACGACGCGGGCGGCGGGCTTCAACCCGAAGCTGACGTTCGAGAGGCCGACCACCGTGTGGCAGTTCGGCAACTCTTTCGTGATCCGGCGCGTGCCCTCGATCGTCTCCAGCGCGTTGCGGCGGTCTTCCTCGATGCCCGTGCTGATGGGCAGCACGAGCGGGTCGAACATCAGGTCTTCGTCGCGCAGGCCGAACCGGTCGACCGCGAGGTCGCGGATGCGCCGGGCGATCGCGATCTTCCGCTCCGCCGTTCGCGCCATCGCGGCGATCTTGTCCTCGTCGATCGTGCCCGCGACGACGGCGGCGCCGTACTTCTTGGCCGTCGCACAGATCTGACCGAGCTTCTCTTCGCCATCTTCCAGGTTCATCGAGTTCAGCACGCACCGCCCGCCGGCGAGCTTCAGCCCGGCTTCCATGACGGCGGGGTTGGTGCTGTCGAGCATGAACGGCACGCCGGGCTTCACTTGGTTGGCGAACCGCTTAATGACCTCGTGCATGTCGCGCACGCCGTCGCGTCCGACGAAATCGACGCAGACGTCGAGCAGGTGCGACCCGTCGCGCACCTCGTCGCGGGCCATGCTCACCAGCCCGTCCCAGTCTTCCTCCTGGAGCAGCCGTTTGAACTGCCGGGAGCCGTTGGTGTTCGTCCGCTCGGCGACGATAAGGTAGCTGAGGTCCTGGCGCACGTCGACGGCGCTGTAGAGGCTTGATACCTGCGGGCGCATCGCAACGTCGCGCGCCTTGGCTTTCTTCCCCCTCTCCCCCCGTGCGAGGGTTGGAGTGAGGGGACTCTCGGTTGACGAATCCCGCTCCGTCTTTCGAGCCCCCTCACCCCTACCCTGCAATGTTCCCGCTTCGCGGAAACCCGGAGGGAGAGGGAGATGCGGAGAGAACGCGTGTGAAAAACTAAGGTCAAGCGCGTCGCACAGCTCCCGCAAATGCTCCGGCATCGACCCGCAGCACCCGCCGACGATGTTGACCCCGAAATCCTCGACGAAGCGCATCATCCCGCGCGTGAAGTCCGCGGGGCCCATCGGGAAATGCGCCTTGCCGTCGACCATGACCGGCAGGCCGGCGTTGGGCAGGGCGCTGACGAGG
The DNA here is from genome assembly GCA_046593135.1 of Tepidisphaeraceae bacterium. Lineage (GTDB taxonomy): Bacteria > Planctomycetota > Phycisphaerae > Tepidisphaerales > Tepidisphaeraceae > JBKJRK01. Next base: position 7,992 of record JBKJRK010000582.1, read on the forward strand.
CGGGGCCAGTTCCCGGCGATGTAGCGGACGGAATCGACGAGCTGGTCGGGGCCGAAGGCGCAGTTCACGCCGAGGACGTCGACTTCGTTGTAGGGAAGCATGGATGCGACAAGGGCGGTCGCATCCGACCCCGTGAGCATTTGTTGGCCGGCGTTGGTGTCGAACGACGCCTGCACCATGATGGGCACACGCCGGCCGGCTTCCTTCATCGCGAGATTGCATCCGGCGATCGCGCATTTCGTTGCGAGCAGATCCTGTTGCGTTTCAATTAACAGGACATCGACGCCGCCGGCGAGCAAGCCGCGCACTTGCTGAGCGTAGCTGGCCTCCATGGTGGCCCAGTCGGTGTGCCCGAGGGTCAGCAATTTCGTACCCGGC
>JBKJRK010000023.1:0-3969 GCA_046593135.1 Tepidisphaeraceae bacterium
AAGCCTTTGCCCATGACCTCGTCGCGGAAGTCGATTTCCGTGCCGTTGAGGTAGAGGTAGCTCTTCATGTCGATGAGGATCTTCACGCCGTTGGATTCGAGTTGTTCGTCGCTCTCGGTCGGCTCGTCTTCGACGAGGTCGAGCATGTAGGAAAAGCCCGAGCACCCGCCGCCTTTGACGCCGACGCGGAGACGCGTCTTGTCTTCCGGCAGGCTCTGGCTCTTGATGATTTCCCGGACTTCGGCGGCGGCTTTTTCAGTGAGCAGAATGGGCATGGGGGAGTCTCCTTTTAGAAGCCGGTCGCGCGGCGGAAAGCCGCTCGGCCGGCACTTCGATGCGTCGGCCTGGCAACACCAGATCCGACAGCTTTACGTCCTTCAAAAACTGAACAAGTTTGTATTGCAGCGCGACTGCCGGGGCATGACGGGCCTCGGAGCGTGCTAATTTGACGCGGAGCATTGGATCAACGGCATGATCCATGCAGCCGCATTCGGCTCCCGGCTTATCCGGGCATTCCATCATCGCCACGAGGTCAAACAGCGACGATTCGTCCAGATCAGCCACGACCCGATATCCGCCGCGGACGCCTCGCGTACTAAGCAGTATCCCATGATGCTGCAAGCGCTTGAGAATTTTCATAAGGAGCGGTAGCGGCAAACTGTGGGCGGCTGCGATCTCCCGAGCGGAGGACACGCCGTGGCTTCGTTCTACTAAGTAGCCCAAAGCCGCCAAGGCGTATTCGGTTTTTTTGCTGAGGCAAAGCATTGGCAATCCAACCTTCTTGATTCAATATAGGGCCGGGAAGGTCCGAATTCAAGGACGGAAAGTTTTGTTCGGATTCTTTTCGCTCCTTCCAAGGCAGCAAGGGCATTTCGCGCGGAGCATATTGAAATCGCCGACACCGAGGCAGGAAGTTGGACTGGATACGAGCGGCTCAAAAGCATCGCGGCTACTGTGTCAGCATGTAAGATGTTTGTGGGTACAAGCGAAGGTGACCGCGCAAGCATTCCGGCGAATTCGCATTTTCCCCTGTTTCCCTGATTTGACTTTCGCGCCAGAACGCTACGATCTGCGTTCAGCAGTTTTCCGCGCGACCAGCGCACCGGGAGCCAAAGAAAATGACGATGTCTGCAGAAGGGGTGGCCGCACGAGCTGATGATGAGAACGGCGGCCCGCGCAAAAGCGATGCCGCCGCTCACCTTTCATCCACCCCGGCACACCGGGAATGGACGATCGATGATTCGGCCGACCTCTACAGCATCCAGCGCTGGGGCCAAGGCTATTTTTCCGTGAACGGCGACGGGCATGTGGCGGTCCATCCGGACCAGGACCCGCTCCGCAGCATCGACCTGAAAAAACTGGTCGACGAATGCCGCGAGCGCGACATCCAGCTCCCGCTGCTGCTCCGCTTCACCGACATCCTCAAGCACCGCGTCGGCAAGCTCGCCGAAGCATTCGACAAGGCGATCCGCGAACACGACTACAAAGGCACGTACCGCTGCGTTTACCCGATCAAGGTCAACCAGCAGCGGCACGTCGTCGAAGAGATCCTCGAATTTGGCAAGGCGCACGGCTTCGGCCTCGAGGCCGGCAGCAAACCCGAGTTGCTCGCCGTCATGGCGCTCGTTGACGACGACCATACGCCGATCATCTGCAACGGTTTCAAGGACGATGAGTTCATCGAAGCCGTCATCCTCGCGACGAAAATGGGGAAGAACATTATCCCCGTCGTTGAGAAATTCAGCGAGCTGGAGCTGATCGTCAAGTACGCCAAACAGCACAACGTGAAGCCGAGTATCGGCGTGCGCGTGAAGCTCTCGGCCAAGGGCGCTGGGCGGTGGGAATCATCCGGCGGGGTGCGCTCGAAGTTCGGGCTGTTCATCTCGGAAGTGATCGAAGCCCTCGAATTCCTGCGAAAAGCGGGGATGGGCGACTGCCTCAACCTCCTCCACTTCCACCTCGGCAGCCAGATCAACTCAATCCGCAACGTGAAGCACGCCGTCATCGAACTGGTGCGCGTATACGCGGAAATGCAGCGCCTCGGCGCGGGCCTGAAATACATCGACGTCGGCGGCGGGCTGGGCGTTGACTACGACGGGTCGAAAACCGACTACGGCTCGTCGATCAACTACGGCCTCCAGGAATACGCCAACGACGTCGTCTTCCACATCAAGGAAATCTGTGACAGCGCCGGCGTCGAACATCCGACGATCATCAGCGAGTCCGGCCGGGCGATGGTCGCGTACCACAGCGTCCTCGTCTTCAACATCATCGGCTGGTCCGGGTTCGCCCGCTTCGACCTCCCTACCGCGCTCGCCGACGCCGACCGCAAGACGATGCCCGCCCCTGTGATCAATCTGTTCGAGACGTTCCAAGGCGTCAGCGAGCAGAATTACATGGAGTACTACCACGACGCCCAGCTCAGCAAGGACGCCGTGCTGAACCTCTTCAACCTCGGCTACTGCTCGCTCGAAAACCGCAGCCTTGCCGAGCGGCTTTACTTCGGCATCTGCGCGAAGGTGCTCAACATCATCCGCAAGCTCGACTACGTGCCCGACGAATTCCAGGGCCTGGAAGCGATGTTGTCGGACACCTATTTCTGCAACTATTCGATTTTCCAGTCGATGCCCGACAGTTGGGCGATCGACCAGCTTTTCCCGATCATGCCGATCCACCGGCTCAACGAAGAGCCGACGTGCCGCGGCATTCTTGCCGACATCACCTGCGACAGCGACGGCAAGGTCGATCGTTTCATCGGACGCCGGCAGGTGAAAAGCGTTTTGGAGTTGCACCCCTACGACGGCAACGACTATTGCGTCGCCGCGTTCCTGGTGGGCGCTTACCAGGAAATCCTCGGCGACCTCCACAACCTCCTCGGCGACACCAACGCCGTCCACGTGACCCTCGAAAACGGCCACTGGTCGATCGACGAAGTCATCGAAGGCGACACCGTCCGCGAAGTCCTGCAATACGTGCAATTCAGCGCCGACGAATTGATGCGGACCATGCGCAAGCGCGTCGAAAAAGCCCTTCGCGAGCAGAAGATGACGGTGGACGAGAGCCGGGTGCTGCTGCGGTTTTATGAGAGCGGGTTAGAGGGGTATACTTACCTGGAATGATGTGACGTCATGCGTACTGTGACGCTCGACTTTCTGACCCAGCAACTCAGCCTGGCTGACGAGCTACTGGCGGGCAGGGCAACCATGTTCGAGCCGCAGGACCTCCCCGGACGCTACGGCCGGGTCATTCGTGACCTCGATCAACTTTTGAAAACTATCGGATGCATTTCCGTGCTGGGCGGCGGCTGGGCGGTGTGGCGACACGGATTCCTCGGGCGTGTCACACAAAACGTTGACATCCTGCTTCCAGCGGTTACGCGAGCCTCCCCGGCCTCATCGAACTGAAACTCGCCGCCGGCCGGGCGCGCGACGAGGCGGACGTCGTCGAGTTGATGCGGGCCAACCCGGATCAGGCGGACGCCATAGCCCATCAACTTGCGTCGGTTCACGCCGATTACGTCGCCGCATTCCAGACACTTCTGGCCCGCGCCCGCGACCAGCGCGACGAGTAATACGGATCGAGATTAATCTGTGCGCGTCACGTCTCAATTTTCCAGCCGGCAGGGCCGCTTCAGCGGCCCTGAACTCGCGCGAGGATTAATCACGATCCGTAGAATCTCGACTCTTGCACTTTTGAACCGCCGCATCGGCATTGACCGCAAAGCGGATTCCTCCCGAAGCTCGTAGTCGCCGAACTCAAGTGATCGGAAAGGAGCCCGGTGATATTGCGAATCCCGGCCGTGGCGGAGCCGCTGCTGGCGTCGTTGTCTGTAGCGTTTTCACGGCCCACTTTCCGGCGGCTTGTGTTGTTGGTTTTAGGCGCGATCGTCACGCCGGGACGCCGGACGGTCACGGCGGTAATGCGGACGATGCGGACGATGCGCGTGCTGGCCCGCGGGCATTTCAGCAC
>JBKJRK010000114.1:0-2950 GCA_046593135.1 Tepidisphaeraceae bacterium
CGGACGGAGATCGAAGCCCACATTTACGACGACCGCGCCGAGCCCATGAGCAACGTCGTCGACGCCTCCATTTACGCGCTGCGGAAAAAAATCGATCTTCCCGACACCCCTTCGCTCATCCGGACGCGGCGCGGGATGGGGTACGAGATTCGGGCGGACCCGTCATGACTTCGATTCGCCGTCATCTCACGATTCGGTTGGCGCTCGGGACGTTCCTGATTGCGGCGACCGGGCTGCTGGTCATCTTCCTTTACCTGCGTTTCAAGTTGCTCGAGCAGTTCGACAACGCCCTGCTCTCCCGCGCTCAGACCTTGGGTTCGCTCGTCCGTGTTGATGACGGCCGGCTGGAGTTTGAACTGACCGAACGCTCGACGGCCGAGTACCGGCTGATGAAGCGACCGGACTACTTTGAACTCTGGGACTCCGGCGGCGGCGTGCTCGCGCGGTCTGCATCGCTCGCTACCTCCGATCTCCCGCGCGCGCCCGACGGGGCGCCCCGCGTTGGTCGCAAGCGGTTTTTCTTTCTGACGCTTCCCGACGGGCGAAGCGGGCGGGCCGTCGAGTGCCTCGTCGAGCCCGGGCGCGAGGACGACGCCCACGACACGGGCCCTGCCGAATCTGAAGCGGCGCCGAGCATTCCGCTGGTCACGCTCGTTCTTGCGACGAATACCACCGAGTTGAACAAAGCGTTGGAGCACGTGCTGGTCGTGCTGCTCTTGGTCATGGCTTGCGTCTCGGCGGTCACGATATTCACCGTGGCGCGGTTCGTCCGCCGGGGCCTGGGTCCCGTGCGCGACATCGGCGACGCCGTCGCCGCGATCGGCCCTGAAAATCTGACCCGTCGATTCGAAACCGCCGTTTTGCCGGAAGAGCTGCGCCCGATCGGTGAAAAACTCAACGAGCTGCTGGCGCGTCTCGCCGGGGCGTTTGAACGTGAAAGGCGGTTCACGTCGAACGTCGCCCACGAGCTTCGCACGCCGATTGCGGAGTTGCGCGCCCTCGCCGAAGTCACGCTGCGCTGGCCGGGCGATGGCGAGGCGACGGCGCGCAGCTTCGGCGACGTGTTGGGGATCGCCCGGCAGATGCAGGCAATGGTCACAGCGCTTCTCGCCATTGCCCGAAGCGAGTCCGGACAACACCCCCTCACCCTCGGGCCTGTCGAACTCGCGGAAGTCGTCACCGACGCCTGGCGTCCCCACGCCGCCGTCGCGAACACGCGCGGGCTTGCCGTCGACATCAACGTCAAGCCGATGTCGCTCGCGAGCGATCGCGCCACGCTGGCGACAATGCTCGGCAACCTCTTCGCCAACGCCGTCACGTACACTCCAACGGGCGGACGCGTGATGTGCCGATGCGAAGGGTGTGACACGGTGGAAGGCGGCCGCTGCGTCGTGGAAATCCTGAATACCAACAACTCTCTCGGCGCTACGGACCTGCCCCTGCTCGCCGAGCCGTTCTGGCGAAAAGACGCCGCCCGCACTGATTCTTCCAACAGCGGCCTGGGTCTCACGCTCGTCGCAACGTATGCCAAACTGCTCGACGTCCAATTTACGACGTCCCTCCCGACGCCCGACGTCTTCTGCGCACGATTGGAGATCCCGTGCGCCGAACCGCCCAAGCGCCAACCTGAACGTATGGCGTCTTCCGACGACGACGTAACCCACGGCCCGATCCGTTGAAATCGCCCCTGGGGTCGAAACCTGTTTCTGCTGCGGCATCCCTCGCCTCGTGGCCGAAGCGTCGGATTGGCATTTATACGGATTCGACTTGATTCCCCCGCGCCACGTAAATCTTCAGAGGCTCTCTGCCCCGGCGTGTCGGTTCGGATGCAGGCGGGGGCGGCGCGAGAATTAAGCGAAATCCGTATTAGGGGCGATCGAAACTGGGGGATGAGCCGATTTCGGGATCACTGGCCCTGAACCGTCGCGGTGGTTGTCGAGTGGAGGTCGATCGCGCGGACAATTTTCTCTTGGATGAGCTTGGTTTCGGCGGTGTCGGGGACGCGGTTCATCAGGATGGAGAAAACGTACCACTGGTCGTCGCGGGCGTGGAGGTAGCCGCTGAGGGAGCGGACGCTGTTGACGAACCCGCTCTTGGCGAAGACGCGGGTGCGGAGGTCGGAGCCGCGAAAACGGTCTTCCATCGTGCCGTCGACGCCAGCTACGGCGAGGGTGTCGCGGAAGAGGTCGCGCGTCGGTGCGTGAAAGTTGTAGGCGAGCACCTTGGCAAGCGCTTCGGCACTGATGGCGTTTTTCTTCGACAGTCCACAACCGTCGTCGAGGGAAAACTCGGCTTCACCGATGCCGATTGATTTCAGAAACGCACCCAGGGCGGCCGTTCCGTTTTGCCAGGAGCCGGGCGCGCCGGCAGTCTCATAGCCGAGCCGCTTGCAAAGGCTTTCGGCGTAGAGATTGACGCTGTCCTTATTGGCCCGCGCCAAAACGGTCGTGATGGGCGTTTCGTGAACCGCCAGCACCTTCCAACGGTCGCCGCCGGGCTGGCTGCGCTGGGCGGCGAGCGTGCGATCGCGCCGCACGCTGCCCGTGACCACGATTCCCTTGGCGCGCAACACTTCGGACAATACCGTCGCCGCATACACCGGCGGGTCGTGGATGGTCACCGCGACGGGCACCTGCGCCCGGCTCGGCGTTTCGCCGCGCAGCACGATCTGGTTCGTCCCCACCTCGCGCGACAGCCAGATGGCGTTCTGGTTGCCAGTGACGCACGAGTTGCGGACTGATGCGTACTGCGTGTCCGGGTTGGTCGTATACGTCGCGACCTGCCCGAATTCGGTCGGGCGGACGGAAAACTCCAGCACATTGGCGTTCAGGTTGAATCCGCCGACTTCCGCCTGGTACCGCTTCTGGATCTGATCCAGCGGCCAGTTGGGGTGCAGGAAGACTTCGTCGAACACGCTGTCGTCGACGATCACGTCGCGCACCTGCTTGAT
>JBKJRK010000151.1:0-3825 GCA_046593135.1 Tepidisphaeraceae bacterium
CGCCCCCTAACGGTCGCGTCTCTTTTCGGTCGTTTCCTAATCACGGTCACCCATTTAATTTCTGCGCTCATCGTGCAGAATTCAGAATGGTCTACAATCCCCGCATGGCATCGATCCTCGTCATTGGCCCTCACCCGGACGATCAGGAACTGGGAATGGGCGGCACCATCGTCAAGCTGGCCCGGCAGGGCCATCAGGTCCACGTCGTCGACATGACCAACGGCGAGCCGACCCCCCGCGGCTCGGTCGAAACCCGCGCCGCGGAGTCCGCGGCGGCGGCAAAGGCGATGGGCGTCGAGCGGACGCTCCTGGGTCTGAAGAATCGCGAAGTGGTCCACGACCTGCCCAGCCGGCACAAACTGGCCGCCTTGATTCGCGTTCATCGGCCCAACGTGCTGTTCCTGCCCTATCCGACCGACGCCCACCCCGACCACGTCGCCGTCACGAAGATCGGCGAAGACGCCCGTTTCGACGCCAAGCTCACGAAATCCCCCATCCCCGGCGATCCCTGGCACCCTAAGCGGATCATCTACTACTTCTGCACTCACCTGCGGATGAACTTCCCCGCCACGTTCTGCATCGACATCACCGACACGATGGACGCCAAGATGAAAGCCGTCCAGTGCTACGAATCCCAGGGCCTCGGCGCCGGAGGCGGCCTCGGCGAGATGGTGACGAGCGTCGCCCGGTATTTCGGCACCCGCATCGACACGATGTACGCCGAGCCGTTTTACACGCATGAGATGCTGGGGTTGGGGGGGCTCGACCAGCTTGTCTGATCCGTGATCCCGCCCGTGCAAGTACGGGCGGCGTTTCAAACGCGAACGCCGGTGGTGCTCTCACCACCGGGGAATGCGCCGCCCGCATCGTTATCGGACTGTCGCTCGCCCGGGTAGAAGGAGCGGGCGAGGCCAACCGTGCCTACGATGTTTTACTTATGGCCGTCCTCGACATCCTGATGCGTTACCTCCACGTCGTCGCCGCCTGCCTGGCGGTCGGCGGGGCGTTCTTTCTCCGCTTCATCCTGCCGGCGGGAACGCGCGACCTCGACGCGGAGAAGAAAGAATCCGTCCTGCTCCGCAGCCGGCGGGCTTTCAAGATGGTCGTCCATTCGGCGATCCTGGCGTTCCTCGTCAGCGGCATCTACAACGCGATCAAACTGTTCCCGGAGTACAGGGCAAACCCGCCGCTGCTGCACGGGCTGTGGGGGACGCACCTGCTGCTCGGGTTGGTGGTGTTCGCGATTTCGATCATGCTGCTCAAAGGGGCTCAGCCGCCGCGGAATCATCGGACGTTGATGAAGGTCAACGTTGCATTGATGCTGCTAACGATTCTCGCGGCCAGTACGCTCAAGTGGGCGCGCGAGCGCGAGAACCCTCGTGCGACACGAACGGCTGTGGAATCGATTCAGCGATCGTCGTAGGGCCGAACCTTGTGTTCGCCCTATGTCCTTGAATGAGAACGCCGGGCGAACACAAGGTTCGCCCCTACCCAGTGCCGGAACCGATTGACCATCCCGAGAAACCGGCGCCCCCTGCGGCGCCGGCATCCCCTCCGCCCCCGCCCCCGGATGCGGTGGAGTTCGTGCGCGGCGTGCGCCTGGCGGAATCCTCCATCCGCTTCCGCTACGCCCGCAGCAGCGGCCCCGGCGGGCAGAACGTCAATAAGGTCAATACCAAGGCCGAGCTGTGGGTGCCGTTGGACGCGCTGTACGGGCTGTCCGAGCGCGCCATGGCGCGGCTTCGGCAGATGGCCGGCAAACGGCTGACGATCGCGGGCGAAATCCATATCGCTTCCGACGCCGAGCGCTCGCAGGAAGCCAACCGCGCTGCGGTGCTGCAACGGCTGCGCGACCTGCTGTCCCAGGCGGTTCATGAGCCAAAGGCCCGGCGAAAGACCAAGCCGAGCAAAGCTGCCAAGCGGCGGAGGCTCGATTCCAAGAAGCGTCGTGGCGCGGTGAAGGCCAACCGCCGGGGCGGGGCGGGTGAGTGGTAATCCTGTAACACGGGTGTGCCCTAGCTGTGCCGAGCCGCGTGACGGGGCCGCAGGATCGGGCCAATCGTGTTGCGTTGAGTCCCTCGTAAATACGAATTCTAGTTGATTTCTCGCGGTCGAGCGTGACCTGCCGCCCTGCGGGCGGCCGCGAAACGGGGAGGTTTGCGCGCGAGAATCAGGAGAATCAGATAGAGGGGTCAAAAAGAAAGAAGCCTTCCGCCGTGGCAGGGGAGGCTTCTTTTTGATTCGTGGCCTTAGTTGGAGCCAGGCCCGAAACGAAAGGGGGTGTTGATTATTTCGCGTTGTTAAGACGTCGCCGGCTATAGCCACGCCGCCGGCTTTAAGCCGCGGGCTTACTTCTTGCCCTTGGTCGTCTTCTTGGCCGGCTTCTTAGCCGAGGCCTTCTTAGCTGGAGCTTTCTTCGTTGCCATGGCGCTGGTACCTCCTTTCTTCGATGCACAATTTACGGAGCGCTAAAAATTGAGTCAATGTTTTTTTTTAGCTGCAATCTATTTTTTCACAATAACGTGTCCGCGCGCGCCGGAAGCAAAGAGCCACAGAGACACGGAGGCACAGAGGTGCGCTCGTGTTTGGGTGCCGCGCGCTCGGCCAAATTCCGCTCACTTTATTTCTTCGATTTTTTTTGCGCGGTTCGTGTCTGATGACGTTGAAGTGAGCGGGCGACGTCCGTTGTCGGGCGCCGCCTCTGTGCATTCGGCGTCTCCGTGGTGAACTTTCTTCGGCCCCCGTAAGATGCGCCGTTCGGCTTCTACGAAAGCGAGTCAACCGTCATGGCCAGTATCACCAAGCGTCCCGTCGTGCTCGTCGTGAGAGACGGATGGGGGCGCAACCCCGACCCGAAATGGAACCACGCCAACGCCGTCCACCTGGCGCGAAAGCCGGTCGACGACAAGCTGACGGCCGAATACCCGAGCCTGCTCGTCGCGACGAGCGGGTTCGACGTCGGCTTGCCCGAAGGAACGATGGGCAACAGCGAGGTGGGCCACCAGAACATCGGGGCCGGGCGGATCGTCGACCAGGAATCGGTGAAAATCACCAAGGAAATCCGCTCCGGGCACTTCTTCGACAACGTCGAGCTCAACGCCGCCGTCAAACACGTCCTGGAGCGGGGTACGAACTTGCATTTATTCGGGATCGTGAGCGACGCCGGGGTCCACGGGATGCTCGAACACCTGTACGCCGGCCTGGAGTTGTGCCGCCGGCGGGGCTTGTCGCGCGTGTTCCTCCATGCGTTCACGGACGGACGCGATACGTCGCCCAACTCCGGCCTGGGATATGTCCGGGAAGCCGAGGCCAAGATGAAGGAACTGGGGGTCGGTCAGATCGCGACGGTCTGCGGCCGGTACTACGCCATGGACCGCGACAACCGCTGGGACAGGGTCGAGAAGGCGTACCGCGCGCTGGTCTACGGCGAAGGGCGGAAGTTCAAGACCGCCGGGGAGGCGGTCGAGCGGTACTACGAGCAGCCGACGGCGCCGAACATGAGCGGCGACGAGTTCGTCCTGCCGTCCGTCATCACGGCGGAAGACGGCACGACGCCCCGCGCCGCCGTCCGCTCCGGCGACGGCGTGATTTTCTACAACTACCGCGGCGACCGCCCGCGCGAATTGACCAAAGCCTTCGTCCTCGACCATTTCGAGAACGCCCACGCCTCCAGCAAACGCTCCGGCCCCAGCTCCGACGAACCCGCGGCCGCCACACCGTCGACGCTGGGCTTCGACCGCGGCCCCAAGCTGGACCTGTACTTCGTGACGATGACCGCCTACGAGCAAGGCTTGCCCGTCCACGTCGCGTACCCGAAGCCGCCGA
>JBKJRK010000402.1:0-10128 GCA_046593135.1 Tepidisphaeraceae bacterium
GCTTCGTGGCAACTGGTGATGCCTTCGACATACCGCCCGATCGTGAACTGGGCGACGGCGAGGTTTTGCCAGGCACTGGCGTTGTCGCCCTCAAGGTTGATCAGCCGCCGCAGGCAGGCGATTGCGGCGCGGCCTTGGCCGGAGTCGAGGAGGAGATTGGACAGTTGCAGGAGCACCGCCGGGTCTTGCGGGCGCAGGAGAAGCTCGGCGCGGAGGTGCTTTCGAGCGCCTTCCACGTCGCGGTGACGGTGGCTCAGTTCCCCCAGGCGCAGGTGTGCGCCGGAGAATGTCGGGTCGAGTGACAGGGTCTTTTCGAGGGCCGCGATCGCTTCTTCGTCGCGGCCGGCCTGCATGAGCCAGTCGCCGTGCAAGAAATAGCCCGACGGCTGCTCGGGGGCGAGCTCGATTGCCCGGCGGAATTTCTCGCCGGCTTCGTCGGTCCGGCCCATCTCCATCAGCAGCTCGCCGAGATCAAGGACCGTATCGATGTCGCCGGGCTCCTGGCGCAGCCCGATCAGGTAATGCTGCCGGGCCGCTTCCAGCTCCCCTTTGCCCCACAGGGCCTCGGCGATGCGCACCTGCACGTCGGGGTGATCTTCGTCGAGGTCGAGCGTCTTATGCCAGCAGTAGATCGCCTTGTCGTACAGCCCGCGGTCGCTCAGGCTGCAACCCATGTTGTAATAGCAGAGCGGGCAGTGTTCCTTGTAGAGGCGGGCGAGGTAGAACATTTCCTCGGCCTTCTCGTGGTCGCCGGCTTCGCTGTAAGTGATGATGCGGTGGCAGTAGCTCGGTTCGTGAGACGGGTCGACCGACTCCATCTGCTCGAACGCGCGAAGGGCCTGCTCGAAGTCGCCGAGGCGGTGAAGATCGATGCCGAGGTGGGCAAGGGCCTGAAGGTCGTGCGGGTCTATTTCAAGCGTCGCGCGGTACGCTTCGATGGCTTCGTCGTAGCGGCCCATCTCGTCCAGCGTTAGCCCGACGTTAAAGAACCAGCCGCTGTTGTAGGGGTTAATGGAAAGCGCGGCACGGAGTTCCTGAAGGGCCTCCTGCCAGCGGCGCTGCTCGAAGAGCTCTTGCGCCTTCTCGACCCGTCGCTCGGCATCGTCCCAATCGTTCATCGTGCATCCCGCCAGCCGCTACTTTACTTACACTCGCCGTCGATTGACAAGTCGGTAAGGGCATGAGGAAATCGGCCTATAATGACCCCGTGCTTCATGCGGCCAAGTCCCAAGGAAGGAACGATCATGAATCGACGCGTGTGGGCGCTCATCGGAATCACTGCTCTGCTGCTTTCGGCGTCGCCCGGCCTTGCCCGGGCCCAGGAAAAAAATGAGAAGCCTGACGATAAAGCCCAGGTCCAAGCCCCTGATTTCGCAGGAGCCGACGGCTGGCTCAACACCGATAAACCGATCTCGATCAAGGACCTCAAAGGCCACGTCGTCCTTCTCGATTTTTGGACGTATTGCTGCATCAACTGCATGCACGTGTTGCCCGACCTGAAGTATCTGGAGCAGAAGTACAAAGACCGCCCGTTCGTCGTGATTGGCGTGCATTCGGGCAAGTTCGATCAGGAAAAGGACGCCCAGCACATCCGCAACGCCGTCCTGCGTCACAACATCGACCACCCGGTCGCCGTGGACAGCGAATACAAGATCTGGAACGGCTACGGCGTGCGGGCTTGGCCGACGCTCATGCTGATCGATCCCGAGGGCAATGTCGTTGGCGGCCTCTCGGGCGAGGGGCATCGCGAAACGCTCGACGCCGTCATTGGGAAAGAGCTGGAACAGCATAAGGCCAAGGGCACTTTGGCGGACAAGCCGCTGACGTTCAAGAAGGAGCGCGAATCGTTCAAGTCGGGAACGTTGGAATTTCCCGGAAAGGTACTGGCCGACGCGGCGGGCGGCCGTCTGTTTATCGCCGATACAAACCACCACCGTGTGCTCATCACGGACCTGAACGGCAAGGTGAGCGACGTCATCGGCCAAGCGTCGATCGGGCTGGCAGACGGGGCATTCGAGACGGCCCAGTTTCATCAGCCCCAGGGGATGGCGTTGTCGGAAGACGGAAAGACGCTGTACATCGCCGACACCGAAAACCATGCCGTTCGTGCCGCCGACCTCGGCGCACGAACCGTGTCGACGCTCGCCGGCACCGGCAAGCAGTCGTACGAACGCCGGCCGGAGGGGCCGGCGAAAGAAACGGCTCTCAGTTCGCCGTGGGACCTCGCCCGAGTCGGCAACACTCTGTTCATCGCGATGGCCGGCACGCATCAGATCTGGAAAATCGATCTCGCGAAAGCCACGATCGCCCTCCACGCCGGCTCAGGGCCTGAATCAGCCGTCGACGGCCCAAATCTCGAGGCGACCTTTTCACAACCTTCGGGCTTCGCCACCGATGGGAAGGTGCTCTACGTCGCCGATTCTGAATCGTCGACCATCCGCGCCGTCGAAACCAAAAACGACGGCGTTACCACCAGCGTCGCCGGAAGCAACAACCTGTTCGGCTTCGGGCTTGTTGACTCCAAAGGCAAGGACGCCCGGTTCCAGCATCCGCTCGGCGTCGCCCTTGCCGGTGATACCCTGTTCGTCGCCGACTCGTTCAACAACGTGATCCGTCGGATCGACGTGAAGACCGGCGACGTCATGCGATGGCTCGGCACGGGAAAATCCAACCCCGGCGCCGAATCCCCCGACGCGATCGGCTTTTTCGAGCCCGCCGGGCTTTCTGTGGCCGGCGATACGCTCTATGTCGCTGATACGAACCACCACCGCATCGTTGCGGTCGATATGAAAACCAAGACCCCACGCGTCATAAACATCGAAACGCCGAAGCGGTAATCGCAAAAATACTTGCAAAAACGCCCCGTCGATCCACTTGGTTGAGCCGATATCGAGGGAATGGCGCTCAAAGCACTTTCCTCAGCAGATGTAGAGCAGTTCATCGAATTCGGCTATGTGAAACTCTCGGCGGCTTTTTCATCCGACCGTGCGGCGGCGGTGCAGAACTTCCTCTGGCACAAGCTCGCCACAAGCGGCGTCATGAAGGCCGACCGCTCCACGTGGACCAAGCCGATCGTTCACATCAAGGAAGCCTTTAACGGGCCGATCTTCCAAGCGTGCGAAACCGAGCGGCTGAACGACGCGGTCGAAGATCTTGTCGGCGAGGGCCGTTGGAAGACGCGCGGCGAGGAGGCGAATTGGGGATGGTGGCCGATAAATTTCTCCGTCGGTGCCGACACGCCGTGGAACGTGCCTGCGGACGGCTGGCACTGGGACGGCATGCACTTTCGCCACACCGTTGACGCGCCAGACCAAGGCCTGCTTCTGCTGTGCGTTTTTTCCGAAGTCGCCCCGCGTGGCGGCGGCACGCTGGTGGCCGAGGGATCGCACCGGAGCGTCGCCCGGTTTCTTCAGCAACACGATCGGGGCATTGCTTATAAGCGGGCCATGAAGAGCTTTCCGCTGTCTCACCCGTGGTTTCAGGATTTGACGCAGGCGAAGAAGCGGACGTTCTGGTGGGGAAGCAACTCGCCGCGCCAGCCGGACACGATTGCCGACCGTCTCAGCCATTTCATGGGCCAGCCGCATACGGACACCGATGGCGCCCCACTTCGCGTGGTCGAATTGACCGCAGCGCCCGGCGACGTATTTCTTTGCCACCCATTCCTTTATCACGCGGCGTCGCCCAACCACTCCGGCCGGCCCCGGTTCATGTGCAACCGCCACACGCCCCTGGCCGAGCCGATGCGTTTCCGCCGACCCGACGGCAACTACTCGCCAATCGAACTCAGCGTGAAGCGTGCCATTGCGGCGTAGTGGTGGCGGATAGGGGAGAATGAGCCCTCCGCACACCTTTCCTCTTTGATTCGGAATCAATACCTTCGATTTAGTGCGCGGCAAGGGTTTTCAAGCCCGTTTTCCCGAGGAAGACAGGTTGGGAAAACCATGCCACGAGGTTTTGCCAGAAGCCCCAATCCGGTAAAGTTAAAAGGTTCGTCGAAAATTATTGATTAGTACTTGAATCGCAGATGAAGCCGTGTAAACTGGGTCGCAGTTGTAAGCTTCCTCTGACGATGACTGTCGGGCGGAAATATTAATGAGCCATGATGGGCTCCGCCGGTGAATAACTGGCGGAGCTTTTTTGTCGGGGGTATCCCCGAAGAAGGTTCCCCCCCTCCTTCTTCAACCCCCGACATTTTTATAACTCTCAACCGCTGGGAATTTATTCCTGGCAGCCTTCAAGAGTTGAGCACTGAGCCGCGGATTTTCCAAAATCCGCGGCTTTTTGATTGCGCCAGATTGCAACTTCTCCGTGACCCCCGAAACACCCACGACAGTGGAACCCTCCTCGGTGCCACCGGTCGTTGCGGTAATCAAAGGCGGCGAGGAATTTTGGCGAAGGAGGCAGCAGGTCCTACGCGGAACCCTGCTGGGTTCCGCGTAGGACCGGGACGCCGATGATGGTCGACCGCCCCCTTTAAGCGGAGGCGGTTGGGGCGCGAAGGCGCTGCTCGTGGAGTCTTAGGGTCAAGGTTCGGGCGAGGGTGCGCAAGGCATCCTGCCAATTGTTCTGCCTAGAACGGCAGGCAAAGTCCCCGGCCCGATCGTGTACGTTGGCGCGCATCTCGTAAAACCGGCCCGCGCGGTGCATGGTGATGTTGACGACGAAATCGCCGAGCCGCTTACCCAGGCGAACACAACGGCGAAGCAAGCTGGTAATCTGCTTTCGCTGTGACGGCTTGAGCAGCACATTCCCGGCGTCGAGCTTAATCATTGGGCAACTCCTGTTAGAAAACGGCAGTTCAACTCATGTAAAGCAACAAACATGCCCCCTCGGCGATTTTAGCGTTTCTGGATCTCAGATTTTTCATCGAAGAAACACTTTCGCGTCCTCCAAAATCGGTCATGTATGTGCCGAAGACCGCCTGAAACCTTCCCGTTGATTTCGCAAGGCAACTTGCCAGTGCTGGACGAGTTGAGAGGCCCACGCTAGGCTACCGCCCTTAATTCGGAAAGGAGACGTGAATGGCCAAGCCCCGGCGCCGACGCAAGGTCGGCAGCAAAAAGCGAAAAGCCCGCCGCGACCGCCGCAAGAAGTAATCGCGCGGACGCAGGGTCGGTGCGGCGACGCCTCGGGCATCTCCCTCGGTTTCAGACCGTCGGACGACATGCTCGCGTGTTGCCGCATCGACCCCTTCATTTTACCAACCCCGGCTCTCCCCCCTGCAAGGGAAATCCAACAAATCGAAGGCGGAATTCGAGGTCCGATATTGGGCCTCTTCTCGCCGCCTTCGTCCTTTTCCCGCCGGCCGATATGATTGGGTGATCATGATGATTTAAGCACGGAGACCACGGAGATCACCGAGAAGGGCCAAATTCTTGACTTGATTCCTCCGTGTTCTCCGTGGTCTCCGTGTTAATTTTGCTCGAGTTCACGAGACGAAGGAGAAGGCGTCGCATGTCCGAGATGTTTGCCGATCGCTTGGTGGCCGCGATTGAAGCTAAGAAGGCGCCGATTTGCGTGGGGATTGATCCGATCTTCGAATCGTTCCCCGACGCCGTCGCCGGCGCCGGGAGCGCGCGCAACGCGAACGACGCGACGGCGGTCATCGACGCGATCTACACGTTCACGACGAAGGTGCTGAAAATTGTCGCGCCGCACGTGCCGTGCGTGAAGTTCCAGTCGGCGTACTTCGAAAAATATCTTTGGGAAGGCGTTGAAGCGTACTACAGCTTGATTCACGAAGCCAAGTCGCTCGGCTTGCTCGTGATCGGCGACGTCAAACGCGGCGACATCGGCACCACTGCCGAGGCCTATGCCGCCGGGCACCTGTCTGAGCCGAGTTTTCAAGACCAGGAAGACGTTCTCACGCCCGACGCGATCACGGTCAATCCGATGCTCGGGATGGACACGATCAAACCGTTCGCCGACGCCGCCAAGGCGTCTGACAAAGGCCTGTTCGTCCTCGTCCGCACCAGCAACCCCGGTTCCACCGAAACCCAGGACGTGAAACTCGCCGACGGCCGCACGTGGTCCGAAATGCTCGCCGACCTTCTCCGCCCCGTCGCCGCCCAGGAAGGCTTGGTCGGCGTGAGCGGCTTCAGCTCGATCGGCGCCGTTGTCGGCGCCACCCAGCCGCAAACGATGCTCCGCCTTCGTGAAAGATTGCCCCAATCGATCTTCCTGTTGCCCGGCTACGGCGCCCAAGGCGCCACGGCCGACATGACCCGTGCCGCGTTTCGAGACGGGAAAGGTGCGCTGGTTTCAGCAAGCCGGAGCATTCTTTATTCTCACAAAGATAAGAAATATGCCGAGCAGTTTGGAAACGATTGGGAACGGGCGGTGGAGCAGGCGACGCTGGATATGAAGACGGATTTGGCGGGGGTGATCGGGTGAATGCCGGGGGCCGCGCTCTAATACTGAATCGAAAGACGACCGTGCCGTCGGCCCGATGTACCGGTAACATGACGGGGAACATGACCGACGTCCGAAACAAGCGCGTCACCGTTGCCGGCCTGGGCCGATTCGGCGGGGGAATCGCCGTTACGCGGTGGCTGGTGGAGCAGGGCGCGCGAAGCGTGCTGGTGACCGACAAAGACTCCGCGGAGAAACTGGCGGAGTCCGTGAAAAAACTTGGGGGGCTGCCGGTTGAGTTTCGGCTGGGGGAACACCGGGAAGACGACTTCACCGCCGCCGATGTGGTCGTCACATCCCCGGCAGTGCCGCCGACGAGTCCGTATTTAATCGCCGCGAAAAACGCCGGCGTGCCGATCACCACCGAGATTCGGCTGTTCGTCGAACGCTGCCCCTGCACCATCCTCGGCGTCACGGGCACGAAGGGAAAATCGACCGCCTCCACCCTGCTGCATCGCATGCTCAGTGCCCGCTACAAAGCGTGGGTCGGCGGCAATCTCGGCGGGTCGCTGTTGGCGGACCTGCCGCGGATGGAAAAGAGCGACCTCGTCGTCCTTGAGTTGTCCAGCTACATGCTCTGGTGGCTCGGCGGGATGCACTGGTCGCCGCACGTCGGGCTGGTGACGATCGTGACGTCGGACCACCTCGACTGGCACGGCAACGTGAACGAGTACGTCGAGGCCAAGCGAAATCTTCTGCGGTACCAGCGGCCGGACGATTATGCGGTGCTGAACGAGCAGGACACCGTAAGCCGCGGATTCGCGCACGGCACTCCGGGGAAAGTCGTGCTGTTTGGAATGGAGAAATCGAAGCCGTTCGAGTTGAAACTGCCCGGGCGTCACAATCAGCTCAACGCCCAGGGCGCGTTCGCGGCCGCTCATATTCTGGGGATCAGTTGGGACGAGGCGCAGGCGGCGATTCGCGACCTCGAGCCGTTGCCGCACCGGTTGCAACTCGTGCTGGAAGAGAACGGCATCCGCTGGGTCGACGACTCGATTGCAACGGTGCCCGACGCCGCGGTTGCGGCGCTCGAATCGTACGCGCCCCATCGTGTGATCCAGATCGTCGGCGGGTACGACAACGGCACGCCGGTGACGACACTATGCAACGCGCTGGCCGAGAGGGCGAAAGCCGCGTTGTGCGTCGGACCGACCGGCAAGCGGATCGCCGCAGGGTTGGCCGGGTCTTCCTTGCCCGCCGGCGCGTGCAGCGTCTACGACTGCGGCGACCTCGCCACCGCCGTCAAAACCGCCCGTGCCGTCGCAACCCCCGGCGACGTCGTCCTCCTCAGCACAGGGTGCAAGAGCTACGACCAATTCACCAATTTTGAAGAACGGGGTGAAGCGTTCGCGAAGTTAGCGAACGCGATGTGCCCGGCAAATCAGCGATGAGGGGAACTCCACCGCAGTGTAACGCGAAGCCTGCCGCTCGCGGTTTCGCGATGTAGTCTTTGCAGTTCGGACTGCGAAACCGCAAGCGGCGGTCATACAGCCGAAGTACGACAAGGCTCCAGCAACTCATCCATCCTGCAAAGCCTGAAGAAACGCCGGCCCGTACGTCTTGACCTTATACGGCCCCATCCCCTTCACCTGCTCCAACGCCTCGGCGTCGGTGGGAACGGCTTGGGCGATGAGTTTGAGGGTCGCGTCTTTGCAGATCACGTAAGGCGGGACCGCCTGATCGCGGGCGAGGCGCATCCGGACGGCCCGCAGGCGCTCGAAACGGCGGGCCGCGTCGGCGTCGAGCTCGACGTCGGAGCCGGCGCCGCGGGCGTCGTCGGCGTCTTCGTGGCCGACGGGCACGATCCGCCGGCCGTCGCTGTCCACGCTGGTTTGCACGAGCCGGCGAGACGGAGCGCCGCCGCGCCGGGGCAGCAGGTCGGACAGGCTCGCCGGAGGAAGCTGGACACCCTTCATCACGTTAACGCCCGCCGTCGTCAGTTCGAGGACCGGGCGAAACTTCATCCCGTCCGGGTCGCGCTGGCGGGCAAGGCCGGCTTCAAGAACGCGGTGGAGCATCGCGATGATTCGTTTGGTGGGGTAAGCGCAGAGCAGGCCAAAGACAGTCAGCTTGTCGAAGCCCCAGCGAACGGTCTTGTCGTTGTCGACCCCGGCCAATACTTCCGCGACCATGCCGACGCCGAATTTTCCGTGCAGGCGGGCGACGCCCGAGAGGATTTGCCGCACGAGCATGATCGTTTCGTCGGACAGGATCGGCGCGTCGGCGCCGATTTCGCCCGTCGCGACGTCGGCCCCCCGCCGGCACACGTCGCACAGGCAGTTTTCGACACGCGCGTCGTCGCCGAAATAGTCGAGGATCATCTGCCGGCGGCAGCGCTGCGTCTGTGCGTAACGCAACATCGATTCGAGCTTGCCCCGGGCGTGCACTTTGAGCTTTTCAATCGCGGCCGGATCGGCGCCCGGGTTTTCCTCGCCGATCTTGTCGATAAAGAATTCCTGCGTGTAGCGATCCTGGTAGCTGAATAGCATCACGCACCGCGACTGCAACCCGTCGCGCCCCGCCCGGCCGGCTTCCTGGTAATAGGCTTCAAGGGTGCCGGGCGTGTTGTAATGGATGACGAGCCGAATGTCGGGCTTATTGATGCCCATCCCAAAGGCATTCGTGGCAACCGCGATCGCCCGCAGCGTGTTCATGAACCGGTCCTGGTTGGCCGATCGGGCGGCTTGGTCCATTCCCGCGTGATAGGCAAACACCGGCCGGTCGCGCAGCTGGCCGGATAGCATTGCGGTAACTTCGTCCACCGCCTTGCGGGTTGAACAATAGACGATCGCACTCCCGGGCTCATGGCGAAGAAGCTTGAGCAGATCGACTTCCTTTTCCGCCACCTTGCTGACGCGGCGGCATTCGTAGAGGAGGTTGGTACGGTCGAAGCCGGTGATGACGACGCGCGGTTCGCGGAGGCCGAGTTGCGCGCGAATGTCGTCGCGAACGTCGTGGTTCGCCGTCGCCGTCAGGGCGATGCAAGGCGGCTTGCCGAGCTTCTCGCGGACTTCGCGGAGCCGGGAATATTCGGGCCGAAAATCGTGCCCCCACTGGCTGACGCAGTGCGCCTCGTCGACCGCGAAGAGTTTGGGCCGCAACGACGGCATGAGGTCCTGGAAATCCGCCGCCCAGAACCGCTCGGGCGCCACATACAGCAGCCCGTCGAAACCCTGGCCGAGCTCGTTCATCGTCTGGCGTCGGATGTTCGGGCTGAGCGAGCTGTTCAGCACCGCCGCCGCGATGCCCTCGTCGCGCAGCTGGTTAACCTGATCTTCCATTAACGAAATCAGCGGCGACACGACGATCGTCAGCCCCCCCTGGACGGCCGCCGGCAACTGGTAGCACAGGCTCTTGCCCGCCCCCGTCGGCATAACGCACAACACGTCACGCCCGCTCATCACGTCCCGGATGACTTCCTCCTGCCGCGGGCGGAATTCGTCAAGGCCGAACAGATTCTGTAGGTGCTCGCGGAGGTCGGGCATGGGGTGGGGATTATACGCACTCATCCAAAGAACAGGAGGATGAAGCAGAGCGCGACGAGTGCGATCGCGGCCGCCCCTATCCGCTTCCCGCGCCGCCCAATTCGGATTGCGGCCAAGGCGAACGCTACCGAAAAAACGTCGATGGCAAAGCCGTAGCTGAATATGACACGGCCCAGACGATCGGCCAGTTCGCTCGACCGCCATGAGGTGTGGGCGAGCATGGTCGCCG
>JBKJRK010000409.1:0-3207 GCA_046593135.1 Tepidisphaeraceae bacterium
CGCTCAACTTCATGGGCACCAATAACCATCCCGGTGACTACCGCGCCAGCGGATGCAGCGCGTGCCACGTCGTTTACGCCAACGACCGCAGCCCCGTCCACGCCGCGATGTGGTCAAAGTTCGGCAATGCCGGCGAGAGCTTCAGCAAAGATCCGACCGTCAACCCGTCCGGCAAAATCGAAGCGCCCGCCGATGTATGGAAGCCGGAAACGTCGCGCGAGCCCGGCCACCCCATCCAGCACGTCTTCGTAAAAAACGCGCCCACCAGCAACTGCATGACCTGCCACATGCACCCCGGCACCCTCGTGCTGAACAGCTACCTCGGCTTGATGTGGTGGGACAACGAGTCCGACGGTGCGGCGATGTACCCGAAGAAGCAGAAGTACCCCACGGCGGACGACTTCTTCGAAGTCACCAAGCACAACCCCGAAGGCTCGGCGGTGCGCGGGCTGTGGTCCAACCGCTACCCCAACGACCTCGACCACCTCGGCAACCTCGCCGACGAAAACTTTCTCGAAAAGATCGGCACGCCGGAATTCAACGCGAAGTTGAAGAACAACCACTTCGCCGACTTCCACAGCCACGGCTGGATTTTTCGCGCCGTGTTCAAGCAGGACCGCAAAGGCAACCTGCTCGACCACCTCGGTAAGAAAGTTGACAAAACGCCTGAAAACCTGGCGAAAGGCGTCAACTACGCCTGGAAAAAACAAGGCGACAACCCGCCCGACGGCGCGCCGGTCCATTTGAAGGACATTCACCTCGAGCGCGGCATGCACTGCGCCGACTGCCACTTCGACCAGGACAGCCACGGCGACGGGCACCTCTACGGCGAGACCCGCAACGCCACGATGATCGAATGCGAAGACTGCCACGGCACGGCCGAAGCTCCGGCGAAGATGGTCCAGTACTTCCAACTTGCCACGAAAGAGCAGAACGGCCAGAAGGGCCAGGACCTGTTGTTCGAGATGTTCAGCGGCAACGCGGCCAAGAACACCAAGGACCGCAAGTCGGTCATTTCCCGCAACAAAAAGCTGCTCCGCAAGTTCCAGTGGACGCGCGGCATGCTCGTGCAGAAGGGCCAGGTCGAGGACCGCAAGTGGGTCGTCGACCAGACCTCCGACACCACGGCCGGCACGTGGAAACCCGACACCGCCGAAGCGCCGAAGAAAACGCCTCCTCCGAAGGAAGTGAAGCTCGATACGGCCGACCCCGACGAGCGGCGGTCGATCCTCGCGCGCTTCGCCCACACGATCCGCCGCGACGGCAAGACCTGGGGCGGCGACCCGACTGCCGACGCCACCGATCCGGCCATGAAGCTTGCCCACGGCAGCGCCACGATGAGCTGCTACGCCTGTCACACGTCGTGGAACACGAGTTGCTTCGGCTGCCATCTGCCGCAGCGCGCCAACCAGCGCAAGAACATGCTTCACAACGAAGGGCAACTCACCCGCAACTACACGAACTACAATTTCCAGACCCTTCGCGACGACGTGTTCATGCTCGGCATCGACTCGACCGTGAAAGACCACAAGGTCGTGCCGATCCGCTCGGCGTGTGCTGTGATGGTGAGTTCGCAGGACGCCCTGCGGCAATGGATCTACCCGCAGCAGCAGACCGTTTCCGCCGAGGGCTTCGCCGGCACGGCGTTCAGCCCGTACTTCCCGCACACCGTCCGCGCCGTCGAAACCAAGCAATGCACCGACTGCCACATTTCCAAGGAGGGGGATAACAACGCCGTCATGGCGCAGGTGCTGTTGCAGGGGACCAACAGCGTCAACTTCATCGGCCGGTTCGCGTGGGTCGGCATGGGCAAGGGCGGCATCGAAGCCGTCGCCGTCACCGAGCGCGACGAGCCGCAGGCGGTTATCGGTTCCAAGCTGCACTCGCTGGCGTATCCCGACTTCTATGCCGAGCACGAGAAGAACCATCACGTGCTCAAGACCGCCCACGAGCACCACGGCGTCGTGCTCGACCTCGTGCAGCGCGGCGAGTACGTCTACGCCGCCTGCGGCGAAGACGGCTTCCGCGCCTACGACATCGCCAACCTCGACAACAAAGGGTTTAGCGAGCGCATCGTCACTGCGCCGGTGTCTCCGCTCGGCCAGTCGTTCAAAGTCGATACGAAATACGCCACCAGCGTCGCCACGCCCAGCACACTGGCGATCGACCCCACCCGCCCGCGGAAGGCGGAGAATGAGGAGGGGCCGATCCACCTGATGTACGCATTTTTGTACGTTACGGACCGCGAGGAAGGGATCGTCGTCATCGGCAACCCGCTCGACGACAAGGTCAATAAGCCCGGCGTCGCCACGCTGCTCGACGGCGATCCGAGCAACAACTTCCTGAAGCGCGCCTACGCGTTCAACCCCGGCGGCAAGCTCGCCGGCGCCCGCCACATGGCATTCCATGGCACGCTGGCGTACGTCGCGTGCAACGCCGGCGTGGTGGTCGTCGACTTCGACAACCCGCTGGAGCCGAAGATCGTCGCCGAGATGAGCCAGTTCGACGGGGCTCGGCGGGTCCAGTTCCAGTTCCGCTACGGGTTCGTGCTTGATAATTCAGGGATGCACGTGATCGACGTCACCGACCCGCGTGCGCCGAAGCAAATTTTCGGCGCGGCGGTCGCAATCGGCGACGCCCGCGACGTGTACGTGAGTAGGACCTATGCATACGTCGCCGCCGGCAACCAGGGACTGGTGATTGTCGATGTAACCAAACCCGAAAAGCCGGCCATCGACCAGGTCTTCGACGCCGCCGGCCACATGAACGACGCGACGGCGGTGAAGGTCGGCATGACCAACTCGTCGCTGTTCGCCTACGTCGCCGACGGCAAGAACGGCCTGAAGGTGTTGCAACTGACGGACGAAGACACCCCCGGCTACATGGGCTTCAGCCCGCGCCCGACGCCCCGGCTGATCGCCGAAAAGCACACCCACGCCCCGGCCGTCGCCATCGGCGAAGGCTTGGACCGTGACCGTGCGGTGGACGAATCCGGCAACCAGCTTTCCGTCTTCGGCCGCCGCGGCGCCCGCCCGTTCAACCACGAAGAGCAGCAGCGCCTGTTCAAACTGAAAGACGCCGCCGGCAATCGCACGCAACTCTTCACCGTCACCGACTTCCCGACCAACCAGCCTTTGGCGCCCAAGGCCAGTGCCGACGAGAAATCCGCCGACGCACCGGCCCAGGAAGGCGAAAAGAAGCCGCCCG
>JBKJRK010000412.1:0-5447 GCA_046593135.1 Tepidisphaeraceae bacterium
GGCACCCGCGCCGCCACCGTACACGCCGGTGCGATGGAACGAAGACTATCTCTACCTGCGCGATCCCGCCCGTCGCACCGACTCGTTTGACCCGATCAAGTACATTCCGCTCAACGATGAGGGAGACTGGTACCTCTCGCTTGGCGGGCAGGCGCGGTATCGCTACGAGTGGTTCAACGAAGCCAGCTTCGGCGCGGGGACGCAGGACGACGACGGATTTCACCTCCTGCGTCTGATGGGTCACGTCGACGCCCACCTCGGGCGAAACGTCCGCGCGGTCATGCAGGTCACCAGCGCTCAGGCCACCGGCCGCGAAGGCGGTGAGCGGCCGGTCATCGACGAGAACGACTTTGACTTCCACCAGGCGTTCCTCGACTTGAACGTCCCGATTGACGACGACGTGAACCTGCTCCTCCGCGGCGGAAGGCAAAACCTTTTGTACGGCGCGCAGCGGCTGATCTCGCCGCTCGACTGGACCAACACCCGTCGCACGTTCGACGGCGGCCGCGCGTCACTCACCTGGCACGAGGACTTGACGGTCGACTTCTTCTACGTCCACCCCGTCGTCTTCGATGAAGGACCGCTGGATAGCTCAAACGACAACGTCACATTCACCGGCTTCTACAACACGCTGAAGGTGCCGGACGTATTCAAGGGCGCGGGCACACGGGTCGAGGCCTACGCGCTCTACCTCGATAACCAGAACGCCAACTTCGCCGGTTCAGGCATCGGAGATGAAAACCGTTACACGGTCGGCGGGCGGTTCTACGCCAATCCTAAGCCGTGGGACGTTGATGTGGAGGCCGCGTACCAGTTCGGGGACTTTATCAGCGGCGACATCTCCGCCTGGATGTTCGCCACCGAAGCCGGTTACACCTTCGCGGACCGTCCGCACACGCCGCGTGCATTCCTCGGCATCGACATCGCCAGCGGCGACCGCGACGCGGCCGACGGCGACCTCGGCACCTTCAACCAGCTCTTCCCGCTCGGACACGCGTACTTCGGCTACGTCGACGTCATCGGCCGGCAGAACATCATCGATTTGCACCCGGGCGTGGAATTGACGCTGCTGGCGGAGAAGCCTCACGTGAAGAAGCTAACGCTGCGCGGCGAATACCACCTCTTCTGGCGGCAGAGCGATGACGACGCGGTCTACAACGCCGCCGGCGGCGTGTTGCGCGCGGATCTCGGCAGCGACGAACGCTTCATCGGAAGCGAGATCGACCTGCTGCTGAACTGGCAGGTCGACCGGCACTGGAATGCCTATCTCGGCTACAGCCACTTCTTCGCCGGTGACTTCATCAGCGACACCGGCCTCAGCAACGACATCGACTTCCTGTACGTGGCGTTGCAACTCACGTTCTGAAGGCTTCGGAGATTTCCAGATGAAGGCTCAATACAGAGGTATGCTGTCTACTCCGACAGCGGCAAGGCAGTAGCCATTTTCTGAAACCCGCCCGTCCAGCAGGGCAACGAGTCTCGTCGACGCGTACGACCAGCGTCAGCAAGAACGGCCCTGTCATATCAGACTAATCACTCCGGACACGATGCGTCCGCTCCTATGTTGCCAGTAAAAAAATCATGCAATCACCACGATTGACCTTGCCGATGATCTGTAAACAGGATAAATTACTCCTGTTAAGTAAAAGGAGCATCAGATGCGAAGCCTCTCTCTTCCTGTCACCGGACTCGAATATGCCTTCCGAACACAGGTCTGTGACCACTGCTCGCAGCGGACCCCGGTGGATGGCCCGAACGGCGAGCGGGCATGCCAGAGCGCGTGCGGGCAATACGAGGCACTCCCGGTGCTCTACGACGTCGCGTCCCGACTGGACCCCATGATCGCGTCCGTCCCCGACGCGCTGAAGCACCACATGCCCGTTACAGGTCCGATCGTGGACTGGGCGCCGGCCCGGCGGCGTAAAGTTATTCGGCTGATCCAGAACTACCTGAAACACTGAACGGGAAGAAAGTTGAGGCAAGCCATGCAAGCCACACCCGTCTATCGAACAGTAAACGTAAAGCAGATCGACATCGTCGCTGGTGCCGACTCGGCACGTAGTGCGATCGTTCGCCTCCTCTGCGAACGCGCGGTGGTGCGGATCGAACAAGCTGGCGAAGAAGCGGATGTTTCGGCGTGCGCCGCGTGCGAACGTCATCCGGACTGGTACATCGGCTGATCGCGGCAAAGGAAGCACCATCATGCGACTCCATGACGCCCAAGCACGCTTATTTCTCGACGACGCCAACGTCGGCACCATTCACGTCCGCAGCTTCGACGACGCCTGGGGCTTTGGCGACTTCGTTCCCGGTCCCGGATACATCCGGTTTGCGTCGTACTTCGCGCGTTGGTCGCAGCTCATGCACGCCGACGACCTCGGCGTACCCGTGTGCGAAGAAACGTCCGAAGCGCTGCGCGAGGTCGAGTGCGAGATCGACAGCATCAGTGCGAAGCTGTACCTGATCCAGGCCGACAAGTGGCGTACGATTACTCAGTTGAACATCGACGGCTCGCTCATCGAGTGGCGCGAAGACCGGGCAGTCCCGTGCGCGGGGCCGCGGAACGCAAGGGAATGCGTGACGACATGATCTTCTCCAGCGAAACGGAGTACGCGATCCGCGGCGCGGCCGAACTGGCCTGCCGCGGCGGCGGCGAGGGGAAGACGGTCATGCTCGATCAGCTCGTCTCCGGCACCGACATCCCGCGCGACTTCCTCGCGAAGATCTTTCAGAAACTCGTCCGCGGCGGCGTGCTCACGAGCACGAAAGGCCGCGGAGGAGGGTTTGCGCTGGCGCGGGCCGACCATGAGATTACCGTCATGCAGATCGTCGAAGCCGTGCAAGGCGCGCAGGCGTTTGACGGTTGCGTCGTGGGGATGGAAGCGTGCAATGACCATATGCCCTGCCCGCAGCACGACCTGTACAAGCCGATTCGCCAGCGGCTAAAGGCGTACGTGCAGACGACGACGCTCGCAGACTTGGCGGCGTCGCTGAAAGCGAAGCAGGCTTGGCACCGGGTGCGCGACGCGACAACCAAGGCCGCGGCGTCGGCGGCCCCTGGCGTGCGACGGGCGAAGTAAAGTCAAACTTTGTGCTTAGATTGGACATGCTTGCTTTGCAGCCACACTCGACGTACCCAACTGCGTTGCTTCTCCCCGCACCTCTCACTCCGACGCCAATCCGTTCCGCGCGATGGATCGGCCCCGGACTGATCATGGCGGCAAGCGGCATCGGCGCGAGTGACATCATCTCTGCCACGGTCGGCGGGGCGACTTATGGGGTAACGCTCTTATGGGCGCTCGCGCTCGGCGCATTCTTCAAGTTCGTCCTGACCGAGGGTCTCGCCCGTTGGCAACTCGCCACCGGCACGACGTTGCTGGAGGGCTGGGCACGCTACCTGCCGCGCTGGGTGCTCACCGTTTTCATGGGCTACCTCGTCCTATGGGCGATTGCCGTGAGCGGCGCCTTGGTGAGCGGCTGTGGACTGGCGATTGAGAACATCACGCGCGGCGCCATTCCACGGTCCTGGGGCGCGTTCGCTCAAGCGGTCGTTGTAATCGCGTTCATTTTTTCTGCCAGAACGGGTGGGTTTTCGCGGGTAATGAAGCCGCTGATCGTCCTCATGTTCGTCAGCATCGTGGCCTGCGCTGCGTTGACGTTCAACGAACCGGCCGCGGCTATGAAAGGATTCTTCGTCCCCACGATTCCAGCCAAGGGCGGCGCTTATGTGCTGTCATTGATCGGCGGAATCGGCGGCTCGTTGACGCTGCTGAGCTACAACTACCTCCTGCGCGACGGCAGAAGAGTTGATCCGGCCAACCTGCGGAGTGTACGGATGGACCTGGCGATGGCATATCTGTTCACGGCGGTTTTTGGCCTCTCGGTGATGCTCATCGCGAATCGAGTTTTCCACTCAGCGGGGGTTGCCATCACTGACCGGGAAGCCGTGTCGCGGATGGCCGGACAGATCGCCGAAATCACGGGACCAGTGGGCTTTTACATTTACTCGATTGGGTTTTGGGCTGCGGTGCTGGCTTCACTGATCGGAGTGTGGCAAACCGTGCCAAGCATCTTCGCAGATTGTTACAGCCTGCTCCGACGGATGCGGCAATCCGAGCGCGACGCCGCGACACACCCGTCGTCATGGCAGTATCGCGCGGCGTTGGCGTTCATGGGTCTGGCGTCCGTACCGTTCGCGTTCCTCGGTCGACCGCTGCTGGTGGTGGTGGGATTTACCATCATCGGCAGTCTGTTCATCCCATTTCTCGCCGCCACGCTTCTATATCTGAACAACCGCATCCCGTGGCCAGGGCAGATCCTGCGAAACAACGCCGCGACCAACACGGTGCTCGTTCTCGTGCTGCTGCTGTTCGTGACTGTGGGCGGGTTGGAAATCTGGGCGCAGTTTTGAAGCATGAACAGGATGATGTGCGGCGGTCGCGTATCGTTGGAGGTGTTCACGCCGCCTGCGCGGCGAAGTGCATGGCTACGGGAATCCCCGCCAGAATCCTGCCCCCGAAGGCCTACGTCAAGGACGGCCGGAGCTGGAAGGAGGTGAAACTCAACGACGAGCACCACAAGATGTGAGGCGGCGACTCGAAGGATGATGGTCACAAGAAACACAATCACTAAAGCCAGAGACTTGCTCTGCTTGTACGACTGAAAGGAACGTGATCCATGTTGACGCTGATGAAGACGGTATCTGTGGCGGCGGTCTCCCTCGCCGCGTTAGTAGCGGCTGGTTGCGCGTCCGGCAACGGTGGCAGCGACGGTGGCTCAAGCGCCTCGGGCGGAATGATGTGCCCGAAATGTGAGACCGTCTGGGTGAGCGAGACGGTCGGTCAGGGTACGAAGGTCCAAAGGCTTGCTTACGACCGGAAGATGACCTGCCCGGATTGCGATGCGATGGCTAAGAGCCAGCTCATGGGCGACGGCAAGGTGATGTTGCACGAGTGCGCGACATGCAAGGTCACGCCCAAGGCGCTCTCGCCCAGCCCAGAGTTGACTCATCCGAAGGGTACACACGGGTAGTCCCGTGACTCCGCTGCGATCAAAACGAACCGGCCGGCCGCCACGGGGTGCGCCGGCGTTCTTTTATGAAGCGAAACCAACGCACCACTTGATACCTATACAGGGTATGTGTATAGTGGGGAAAGAAAGGTAGGTTTCTCATGGAAAAGCTGTCGCTCGTGTTGGACGGAATGGGTTGCGGAGGCTGCATCAAGAACGTGCGGAAGGCGCTGGAGCCCCTGCCGGGCGTGGCGGTTGAAAACGTAGCGGTCGGATCGGCGGTGCTCGCCTACGACCCGGCGCGGTCGTCTCGGCAGGCGGTCATCGAGGCGTTGGCCAAGGCCGGCTACCCGGCTCGGGAGGTCGGAACGGCCTCCCTTCTGCACGAGAGGCTCGGAGGCCGTTCCGACCTCCCGAGCCGGGTAGCCGGCCTTGGC
>JBKJRK010000516.1:0-5618 GCA_046593135.1 Tepidisphaeraceae bacterium
AATTCGCGGGTCGGCTCGATGCGCCCCTCGGGAAAAATGCCCAGCACCTGTCCGTCCTTTAGATGGCGCAGAGCCGCTCGCACAGACGACGTCTCGCGGGCGCCCCGGTCGACGGGGATCGCCTCGATCATGCGAAAGATCCATGTCAGGGCTTTGATCTCGTAATATTCCTTGGCCATCATCCAGATGATGACGCGCTTGTTCACCGACTGGATGAGGAACGGGTCCAGCCCGCTGGTGTGGTTGCAAACGAGAATCGCCGGCCCTTGCGGCGGAATGGGATGGCGCTTCAATACGATCGTGTGGTGCCAGACTCGGGCAAGAAGCTTGTCGGCGAGGTGTAGCAGGTGGACGCCGGGGCGGTCGTCGAGGCGGCGTTTTGGCTTGGGCGCCGCACCGGGCGTTGGCTCTTTGCTCACAACGCTTCCAATACCGCAAGATGCTGCGCGCCGCCAGAGCCTTGGCCGGCGTTTTCCCCACTTTCCCCGTCCCGCGTGCGGCCGAGCGGAAGTATGTTCGAGCCACTTTCTCAGCAAAGGAGCATCGTATGGCCGCGGCAAAGAAGACGGGAAGTTCTCCCCGCAAGTCCACGTCGAGCCGGCGCGAGCTGATCGACACGGGAACGGACAAGCGCTACGTCCGCCGGGACGGGCAAGGGCAGTTCAAGGAAAGCGACGACGTCAGCCGCTCGCTGTCCGCCGACAGCCGCCGCAAGGCCAAGGCGGTTGTAAAGGCCGGCCAAGGCGACCAAGGCGACCGCAAGCGTTAAGATGCCGTTGCCGCCTCGGGGTGCCGGCGCGGCCTTGATGATTTCCGTCGTCGTTCCCATCTTCAACGAGGAGGAAAACCTTCCCGAGCTGCGCCGGCGCATGTCGGCGGCGCTCGACACGACGGGCGAGCCGTGGGAATTGATTCTCGTCAACGACGGCAGCCGGGATGTTTCGGCGCGCTTTATCCGCCAGTTCAACAGTGAAGACGGCCGGATCAAGCTGATCGACCTGTCGCGGAACTTCGGGCACCAGGCGGCGCTCACCGCTGGCGTGCACCACGCGCGGGGCGATTGCGTCGTGCTGTCCGACGGCGATCTGCAAGACCCCCCGGAAGTCATTCCCGACCTCGTGGCAAAGTGGCGGGAAGGGTTTCAGGTCGTGCTCGCGGAGCGCCGCAGCCGTGCCGACGGCGGCGGGGCGCGGGGGCTGGGCTTCCGCTTGTTCTATCCGATCATGCGCCGCCTCGCCGACCTTCCCGACGGCCCCAACGCGGGCATCTTCGGCTTGATGGACCGCGTCGTCGTCGACGAGTTCAACAAGCTGCCCGAGCACAACCGCTTCATCCCGGGACTGCGAAGCTGGCTCGGGTTCAAGCAAACTTCCGTCCTCTACGACCGCCACGACCGCGCCGGCGGCGCCCCCAAGCAAACCCTCGCCCGGCTGATCGCCTACGCACTGGACGGCATGATCAGCTTCAGCAACAAGCCCCTCCGCGCCGCTACTTACTCCGGCTTCCTCATTTCAGGGTTCTCGTTCCTCCTGGCGGTGTATTACTTCGTCACGTTCTTCGCGTTCCACAAGCAAGCCGGCAGCGGGTTCACGACGCTGATCCTGTGCGTGCTGTTCCTCGGCGGCGTGCAGCTGATCTGCGTCGGCATCCTCGGCGAATACATCGGCCGCATCTACGAAGAGGTCAAACGCCGCCCCCTCTACGTCGTCCGCGAGACGGCGGGGTTTGGGCCCGGTGCAGTGACATCCCCCAGTACCTTTTCCCGCGCGAAGCGATCCTCGGCCGATCTTGTGAAGACGATCGACGAACTTGGCAAAAACCTGCTTAACGATCCGGGCGTCGAGACGATTGAATCAGCCGTTGCCCGGCACCGCGGATTATCGCCCCCAGCCTCCGATGAGTAAGTGTCGCTCTCGGCTGTTTATTTAGCGCCCATTCCCGTATCCGCATAGCCGCGGTTACAATACTTTCGTCATGTCCGAACGAGACGTGTCCGTGCAAATCCGAAGTTTCGAACCCGGCGACCAGGCGTCGTGTGCCCATCTGTACGCGGAAGGGCTCGCGGGGAGATTCATTCCGGAAAATGACACGGGCGTGGACCTCGACAACATCCAGGCCGTTTACATGAAGCCGGGCAACCACTTCTGGGTGGCCGAGGCGCCGGGGGGGAAGATCGTCGGAATGGTCGGGGTACAGAACTACGAGTTCGGCAGCGGCGAAATTCGCCGGCTCCGGGTCGACCCGAACTTCCGCCGCCGGGGCATCGGCACCCGGCTCGTCGAGACGGCGGTTCAGTTCTGCGAGCAGCACAACTACCTGAAGATCACGCTCGACACGTTCATGGACCGCGAGCCTGCGATCCGCCTGTTCGAAAAATTTCACTTCCGCCACTTCCGCACGCGCCGCGTCGCCGAAAAGGAACTCATGTACTTCCTCCTCGACCTTTACGCCGGCGAACAACCCCGCAAGGGCGGCACGAGCGCAAGAGTTTGACGCGCCCTCATTCTTCGCGACGCCACTTCGATTGAGTAAACACTGACGGAACCGTGCCCGGCTTGTGCACACCAAATCGCGCCGGTTACAACATGCCGACGCGAGCACGCCGCGTGAGATGAACGCCTTCGCCAACGAGATCAACCTCGCCGCCACGCTTCTGCTGAATGCGACGGTGTTCGTCTGCGCATTCCGTCTCGCGAAGCGCCGCGGGGGAAGCGGTACATTGCAGGCGGCGTGCGACGCATTCGTTCTCTATTTCGTCGTGCAATACGCGGCGGTTGCGCTGCCGGGGGCGCTGGGCGTTTTCAACCTGTGGACGATGTCCGCGGTCGCTCTATTCGCGTCGCTGCTGATGTGGGTCGGCTCGGGCCGATCCTGCGACCTGTTTAGCCGGCGGGCTTGCCCGCCGTGGTCCGCCGGCCACATCGGATTCGCCGCCTGCCTGACGTTCGTCGCGGCGTACATCGCCGCACACCTCTACGACCAGCGGCACCAGCCGCCGATCGCCACCGACGCCTTGGTTTACCACCTGCCGACGGCCGTGCAATGGATCCAAACGGGACGGCTCGGGCTTTTTCCCACGTGGTACTGGAACCCCGCGGCGACGTACTCGCCGGCGACGAGTTCAGCGTTCATGGCTTGGCTGATGGCGCCGCTGCGGAATGACGTCTTCGTCCGCTTCGTGCAGGCGCCGGCGCTGGTGTTCATCTTTCTCCTTGCCGCCCGTTTGGCCCGCGTGTTCGGATGCACCCGGACGGTCGCCGGCCTCGCCGGCGTTGCCGCGGCGATGTCGCGGCCGCTACTCAGCGAGGCACTGATCCCGAAGGACGACCTGTTCGTCACCGCCTTCTTCGGCGCCGCCGTGCTGTCGCTCACGCCGTCCAATCTTCGCGACCGTCTGGGTCCTTGGCGCGTCGGCTTGAGCTTCGGGATGGTGCTGGCGTGCAAATACACGGTCCTGCTGGTGTGCCCGCTGTTTCTGTTCATGGTTGATGCGCCACTGCGGGCGAAATGGCGCGGGCGCGACTGGCTTATTGCCCTGGGCGTTGGGTCGGTCCTGTTTATGCCGTGGTACGTGCGGAACGTCGCGCTCACGGGCAACCCGCTCTATCCCGTCGACGTGAAGCTCTTCGGCCGGACGATCTTAGAAGGCCTTTTCGGGACCGAGCGCGACGAGCAACTGCGCACCGCCGGTGGGGTCTGGAAGATGCTGGCCCAGACGTACCATAGCCTGCCGCCGGTGCTGCTTGCCGCGATCGCCGTCGCATGGGCCGCGGGGTTGATCGCCGCCCGGCGTGAATTACGAGGCGACCCCCTCCATAGGGCATGCCTGCTCGGCAGCG
This sequence comes from Tepidisphaeraceae bacterium, assembly GCA_046593135.1. Lineage (GTDB taxonomy): Bacteria > Planctomycetota > Phycisphaerae > Tepidisphaerales > Tepidisphaeraceae > JBKJRK01. The sequence continues at coordinate 3,840 of JBKJRK010000516.1, forward strand.
CCGTGACGTTCGTTATCTTCCTCGTCACTTCGCCCCACCACGAGGCGCGGTACATGTACCCGCTGCTGCTGCTGTTGTTCGGCGTCGCCGGGCTGGCGGTCGCGCGGTGGGTCAAGCCGGAGGCGGCGCGCGTCGCCGTCGCGGCGGCGCTCGCGGCGACGTCCCTGGCCACCGCCTTCAACCTCGAGCTCGCCCCGCACATCGCCGGCCGCCTCGGCCAAGCCGCCGTCGCGACGCTCCTGATCGTGGCGGTCGTCGTCCTGCAGCGTCGCGTGCTCCAACTCCACGCCAAGCGGCTGGCGCTCGCCGTCGCGGTGGCGCTGCTCCTCGCGGCCACGATCCCGTACGTCTACTGGGCGGCCTACGTCGAGCAGTACTACCGAAAGCGGTCCGACGGGCTCGGCGAGGCGGGCATCTCTTACGCCTGGAACTTGCAGTACACGGACGAAGAGCCCCTCTGGACATTCGTCCGTGAAAACGTCCCCGACGACGCCACGCTCGCCATCGCCAACACGTTTTTCGTCTACCCTTTTCAGGACGCCCGCTACCAGCGACGCCTCGGCTACGCACCCGTCCGCCGGGGTTTGCACGATTTCCTACAGTTCCCTCGCCTGGGGGATACCGTGCCCGGCGACGTCATCGTGCAGCGCATGACCGACGTGATGAACGAAGACCCCGACAAGCAAACCTGGCTGGACAACCTTCGCCGGATGAAAGCGCAGTACCTCGTCATCGCAAACTTTAAACACGAGGACGACGCGCCCGAACGACGCTTCGTTGCCGAGGAGCCGGCGCGATTCGAGAAGCTGTTCGACGCCCCCGGGGCAGGCGCGGTTTATCGGGTCGTCGACGACACGACGTCTGCCACCCGTCCCGCCGGCGGCGGGTGAGGTCATCCGCCGCGCGAAATTTTTTCGCGGAACGTCCCAATCCAACTAAATCGCCTCCGCGATCGACCGATAGACACTGGCGTAGTGTTATCCGGCCCGACATTACCGGTGCCTGAGTCGTAGAGGAAAGAAAATGTATCAGTCCGCCACCCTGCGCATTCCACGGGCATTGCCCGAGTCCGAGCCTTTAGCCGATGCGCCGGATCAATCCACGCTCGAAGCCGGCGCGACATTGGCCTGCCGAACCGCCATCGCCGGCGATACCCTCGGCGCCGACGGGAAGGCGGCGATCGTGCTGACGCTTTTGGGCATCATGTTTACCGTGCTGGCCCGATTCGGAACCGAGTTAGCGTCCATCCTGCGATTTGGGGCGGGAACGGGAAGCGGCATCGTCCGAATCAGTTGCGCGGCACTGATGCTGGGATTTGCCGGATGCGCGTTATGTGCGGTCTTTCAGGCTTTTCGGACGATCAGCCCGCGTTTTCGCAAGGACAAGCCGAGTCTCGCGTTTTTCGCCGAGATCGCCGGCCTCGAGCGGGAGGAATACTTCGCCCGCGTCGAATCGCTGACGATGCGCGACGCCGTCGATCAGATCCTGATCTACAACCACACCGCCGCCCTGATTTGCGCCGAGAAGTTCAAGCAGTTGCGGCTCTCGCTGCGCTGCTTCGAAGCGGCGTCGGTGTGCTGGCTGTTGTTGATCGCAATCCTGGTGTTCAAGAGCCTGCAGGGATGAAGGTGGCACGGGCTACCGGCCCGTGTCTTTGAATGGAATACATGGGCAGGTTGCCCATGCACAGAAATGTCGTACCTGCGTCTGACAACGTCTCACGAACTCACGGGGAACGTGGACCTTGACCGTCCCGGCCCCGGCGCGGTGCGGTTCGCG
>JBKJRK010000481.1:0-5227 GCA_046593135.1 Tepidisphaeraceae bacterium
ATCGAAACCGCCATACCAGCCGTGAAGGTTCTATTGCCGAAGAAAATCGGCGACCACCGCGGCTTTTTCTCAGCGATTCAAATAACTTGCGGCTGTAAACCTCTGAGAAAAAGCCGCGGTGGTCGCCGATTTTCTTCGGCAATAGAACCTTCACGGCTGGTATGGCGGTTTCGATGACCTGCATGGGCGGTTATGTCAGAGGTGTCAGATAAAAGTACGACCCGGTAATCACGCGGCTCAGCGAACGACGGTGAGGCTGCGCAAAGACGGCGGCGGTGCAAAACTCACGTCTTCATTCACAAGCGTCCGCACGTCAACTTCGCCGGAGTATTCGTTGCGAAGTTTCTCAAGAAGCTGGTCCACCAGATGTTCCGGCGCCGACGCCCCCGCCGTCACCAAAACAGAACGTTTGCCGGCGAGCCACTCGGGATCGAGTTCACGCACGTCGTCAATAAGATACGCCGTCCTGCCGAGCTCTTTGGCGGTGTCGACCAATCGCTGAGAGTTGGAGCTGTTCTTGCTGCCGATCACCAGCACGAGGTCGACCTCCGGCGCCAGTTCGGTGACGGCGGTTTGCCGGTTCGTCGTGGCGTAGCAGATGTCTTCTTTCGGCGGGGCCTTGATGTTGGGGAATTTCGCCTTCAACGCATTAATGATGCGGTAGGCGTCGGCGACGCTAAGAGTCGTTTGCGTGACGTACGCGAGCTTGTCGGGGTCGGGTACTTCAAGTGCTTCGACTTCTTCGACGCTTTCCACGACGACGATCGACTCCGGGGCCTCGCCAACCGTGCCGATGGCTTCGTCGTGCTTGCGGTGGCCGACGAAAACAATCGTGTTGCCTTGCTTGGCAAATCGCAGGACTTCGAGGTGAACTTTCGTCACCAACGGACAGGTGGCATCCACTTCGACAAGGTTTCGCTGCTTGGCCGTCTTACGGATCGACGGGGAAACGCCGTGCGCGCTATAAACGACGACTCCGCCGTTCGGCACTTCAGAGATGTCATCGACAAACGTCACCCCGCGGCTGCGGAAGTCGTTCACGACGTGGAGGTTATGAACAATTTCGTGGTAGACGTAGACCGGCGCGCCTTTGATGTCGAGGACTTGGTCGACGACATCGATCGCCATGTTGACGCCGGCACAGAATCCGCGGGGGTTGGCCAGAAGAACCTTCATCGCTATCGATTCTACGGGATTACCCCGCCGCGCGTCTAACGAACGGATTGCTTGTTCATTCCAACCCGTCCACGTTGCCGACTGGCGCCGCGGCAGCGGCGGGGACGTTCGGTTTGTCGAGTAGCCGATCCTTGCCGATCCCGTTAATCGTCCAAGCCGATTCGCCCAGCCACGGCGTGTCACCCGTTACGCGTGGCACGTACGCCGGCACGCGAACCGCTTCGAGGAACGCCATGTTAAATCCGACCGACCCCTGGACCGCTTGATCGACCGTTTGCCCTTCCTTCATGGTCACGAACATCGGGGCGGAGCTGGACGTGCGGCTTTCCCATGCGACCTTGCCGTCCACTTCGAAAAAAATGCGCGTGATTTTTTCGGTGACGCTGACCGTCTTCACCTCTCGGTCCCACGGCGCTCGCGGCCGGCCGTTCTCGCGCACCTCGTACGACTGCTGGCGCGTCTGGCCTTGCTCGGTGCGGGCGATCAGCTTGACGGGGCTGTTGTCGGCGACGTTGATGCCGCTTTCCTTCAACTGCGCGGCGATGGCCGCCTTGATACGCTCCTGTTGCTCCGACGTGCCTTCGACGGTCACAGCGAGGCTGACGACGACTCCCGGTTTCACGACAAAGTCCGGAACGGCTGCGTCGGCGGCGGCGACCGCGCCGGCGTGAGGGATCGTCGCGCCTCCCAGCACGTGGCGGCCTTGATCTTCGACTACGTTCCAGCTGCGCCCGCCGTAGTATCGAACTGCCGGGTCCCGCCCATTCCCGTAGCGCCAGACCACCATCTTCTTGTCAAGATCGAGCAGGAACGAACCCCCGAGCAGCGCGAACCGTGAATCGAGCGCGACGACGCTATACCCGCCGACTTTCGGCGGCAAGCCGATGTCGGGAAGGGCGGCGCCTTTCTCAAGATCCCATGTGCATACCGCCGCCGCCGTGGCTCCGACGACGCGCTTGCCGTCCGGCGTGAACGCCAGTGACGACACGGACCGACCGCCGTCCACCAGACACAACACCCTGCCGGCCAGTGGATCGATAACTGCCAGCCCTTGCTCAACCATGACGGCGACCTGCTTGCGGCCGGGGCTGAGAACGGGGGTTATGCTGGTACTGACCTTCATCCGCCATTTTGCCGTCGCCGACGGCGCGTGCCAGAAAATCAGACTGCCATCGCGGTTGCAAGTCATCACATGTTCGTCGTCCGCGAAAGCCGCCCATTCAACGTCTTTCCAAAAGTGGTCAGACGACGCGTACGGGACGAAGCTGATCACGTGCTGAAGGTCGACGTTGCCGGCCTTGAGGCTGAATACGTCGAGACGGTTGCTCGTGCCGCTATGAAAACCGTTGGCCCGGCCTACGAGGCGCTGGCCCGACGGGGAAAGATCCAACGGGAACGACAGCGGGTCGGCGGCGACGAAGCCGGCGTTCTCGCCTATGACCAGATCGATCACTTCGAGCTTGACGGTGCGCTTGTCGGAGGGCATGCCCGACGTGTACGCCGCCAAGGCTTTCCCCCCGCCGAACAGCATCGACGAGGGTCCGACCGGCGACGGCGAAACGCCCTTGCCCTTCAATACATACGCCCGTTCCGCGGGCTTCCTGGCGTTTGCCGGCGCGGGATCGAAGGCCGCCAGCTTACTCGGCACCCCGGCCGGCAGAAGGTCATCAACCTTGTCTAGGTTCGCGTCGGCGATCGGCTTGTCGTAAGGAACGGGCTCGAACGGGCTGGCCTTCTTGCCCGCCGCTTCGGCGGCAAGCTCGTCCTCAATGTTCGCAAACTTTTGCTTCGCCTCTTCCTTGGCCTTGGCGACGCCACCCGAGCTGATGCTGACGCCGTGGCCCCAAGCAGGGCCCTTCCTCGCGCTTCCGACCTGCCTGATGCTGCTGACGTGAACCCACTGCCAGAACGTTTGTGATTCCCACCCCGTGAAAATCACGAGATACAGGTCACCGTCTTGGTTCTTGATTGTGGCCGGCTTCCAACTCAGGGCTTTCTTGACTTCGACCTTGGCGCCATTGGAGAATTTCTCTTTCGGGGCTTTGGCCGGTGCGGTTGTGGCAGGCGTTCCGGCTCTTGCGGCTGGGCCCCCCTGGACGCCGCGCAGGCGATCCACCGTCACCCATTCTTCCGCGCCGTCCTCGTAGCGGATTTGGAACTTTCGCCCTTCTTTCTTGAGGACAGTTGCCTTGGACCACGCGTCCCCCTCGCGCACCTCCACCGCTTGCTGTGCCTCGAAGGAGCCGGCCCCCGACACCGGCTTAGCAGGCGAAGGCGCGGGACGGGCGAGCGCCTGGCCAAAGGCAACGTCGCACGAAACCGCAAGCAACGACAGCAGGCAAATTATGCACATTTCATAAAACCCCTTGAAGAGCGCCGTAAACGGAGCTTTTGAAATGGCGAACATACAAAAATTCGGTAGACATTCCAATGATCTCGCCGTGCTGGGCGCGTCCAGCCGACGCCTGTAACCTTACGGCATGGCCCACCTTCGTCCCTTCGCCGCCGTTCGTTACGCTAATCGGCCTGACCTCAATTTCTCGAACGTGATCGCCCCGCCGTATGACGTCATCGATGAACGCGGCAAGGCGGCCTTGCAGGCGAAACATCCGCACAACATTGTCACCGTCGATTTTCCGTACACCGTCCCCAAGACGGCGGGTCCGGATGAGGTATACGAGCAGGCGTCCATCACGTTCAATTCCTGGCTACGGGCGGGCGTCCTCAAGCGCGACACGCGGCAGGCGTTGTACCCCTACACCCAATCCTTCGAGCACAACGGCCGTACGATGCACCGGAAGGGCTTCATTGCACTCGTCAGGCTGTCGCCGTTCGGCAAGGGCCAGGTTGTTCCGCACGAACAGACGTACAAAGGCCCGATCGAAGACCGCCTCAAGCTAATGCGGGCGAGCGGGATCCAGTTGTCGCCCATCTTCGGGCTGTACAGCGACAGCCGGCACGAGGTGAACAACCTGCTGTATCAGAACGCCCTACGCCCGGAACTCTCCGGCACGCTCGACGGCGTTCAGAACGACTTGTGGAGCGTGATCGACGCGGAGGTGGAAAACCGCGTGATCGACCTGATGGGCACGAAGCCCGTCTACATCGCCGACGGCCATCACCGTTACACCACCGCGCTGCAATACCAGCTCGAGCAGGAGCAAGCTAACGGCGGCCCGCTGCCGCCGGCGCACCCGGCCAACTGGTGCATGTTCGTCCTCGTCGGCATGCAGGAAGACGGCCTGCTCATTCTCCCAACCCACCGCCTCATCGGCGGCCTCGACCATTTTGACATCGGCGCGTTCAAAGCCGCCGTCGGCAACGTGGTGGACGTGAAGGAAACCCCCCTGCCGCCAGATAAGGTGGACGAGTACGCCGACATTATTCTTCCTCTGCAACCGGTCCACACGTTCGGCCTCTACGACGGGCGGGCAAAGAAGCTGTACGAGTTGACCGTGAAAAACCCCGACGTGCTCCGCCCCCTCGAACCCGACCACAGCGACGCCTGGCGGCGGCTCGACGTGGCGATCCTCCAGCGATACTTCCTTGACGAAATCCTTCAACCGAAGTTCGCCGGCGGCAAAGAGCTGACCAAGGGCTACACCGCCTACGGCCCCGAGATTGTTCCGCAGGTCGACGGCTCGAAGTACCAGGTCGCCCTGCTCCTCAAATCCACCCCCCTCGGCGCCCTCGAACAACTCGCAACACACGGCGAAGTCATGCCCCAGAAGAGCACGTTCTTCTTCCCCAAAGTCGCCACCGGCATGACAATCAATCTGTTGCGGTGAACTTCGATTCGCGTAGGCCCGGAACGCGCAGGCCCGGAAGGCCGCGGGCGTTTCCCGCGCGATGATTAACCCCCCGAGACGCGCAACGTCATTCAACCACGATCTTCTCCAATCCGACCGCGGGCGGAGGATATTTCATGTCGAGCGATTCCATCGTGTGGACGATCGTTTCCGACACAACCCAGTTCCGAAACCACTTACGGACCAACTACACGACGTACCACGGCCCGACCTCCGTCGAGCATTTCTCCAGCTTGTCGTCA
>JBKJRK010000492.1:0-2736 GCA_046593135.1 Tepidisphaeraceae bacterium
ATCCCCTCTTCATGATGAGAAATGAAAGCTCAGGGGTGCATAACGCGTCCTCCAGCCGACCCCGCCGACCGGCCGCTTGCGGATTCGGCCCGGGGTGAGTTTTTTTGGGGATTCATGTGTCAAAAGCGCGCCGGAAAACTCTTCCCAGATTCGCGCCCGGGGGTTGGCCTATGAGCTACAATTTGCCCGGTGCGTCGGCACCGCTCGGACGGTGGGGTAGATTCACCTAAGCCCCTGACGTAACGGGGCTGTCCCACGCGGCGGTCAGGAACTATCACGATGCGTCAGTCCAGTCGTACTTCTCTTCGTTCCAACATTCACACCCTGCCCCGCTCAATCATCGAGCCGCTCGAAGGCCGGCGGCTCATGCACGCCGGGGAGGACCACGGCGCCGGTTTGGAAGCCCTGCGCGTCGATGCCGGCGCGACGACACCTTACGCCGACAGCCTTGGCAAAGTCTGGCAGGCCGACAACGGGTTCAGCGGCGGCGGGACGGACACCAAGTCGTTCACCGTCGCCGGGACGAGCGACCCCCTGCTTTACACCTCCCGCCGGGCCGGAGTGTTCAGCTACAGCCAGCCGGTCGTTGACGGCAGCTACACGCTGAACCTCCTTTTTTCCGACTGGGTGACGACCGCCGGCACGCGCAAGTTCAACGTCAGCGCCGAAGGCCAGCCGATCCTTACCAACTTCGACGTCGCCGCCTCGGGCGGCGGGCAGAAGGCGCTGACCAAGAGCTTCAACGTCAACGTGACGGGCGGCGTCTTCAACCTGTCTTTCGCGGCGGTCGTCGGCAACCCGGTTTTGTCGGCGTTCGAACTTGTCCCCGTCGCCGCCCCCGCGCCCGGCGTGCCCGCCCCCCCGGCGGCGCTGATTGCCGACCCTTCGTCCAGTTCGGGCATCGCGCTCGACTGGACCGACAACGCGTCCAACGAAACCGCCTTTGAAATTTTCCGCTCGACGAACGGCATCGACTTCGCGTCCCACGCCGTCGTCGACGCCAACCAGACGTCCTACGCCGACACCGGGCTCGATCCCTCGACGCGCTACTACTACCGCGTGCGCGCCGTCAACGGGTCGGGGCCGTCGGCTTTCTCGAACATCGCGGACGGCACGACCCCCGCGGCCTCCCCGCCGGCCGGGGCGACGCTCCGCGTCGACGCCGCCGGCGCCGTCAATTACACCGACGCGGCCGGCAACGTCTGGCTGAAAGACGCCGGCTTCACGGGCGGCTACGCCAACACCGGCACGTTCGCCGTCGGCAACACGATCGACGACGCCCTGTTCGCAACCCGCCGGACCGGCGACTTCGGCTACAACACGTCCGTCGCCAACGGCGACTACACGCTCCGCCTGCTCTTTGCCGACTACGGCTCGGCCGGCACGCGGAAGTTTAATGTGACGGTCGAAGGCCAGCAGGTCCTCACCAACTTCGACATTGCCGCCGAAGCGGGGACGAAGAACGCGATCGTCAAATCGTTCCCGGTGAAGATCACCGACGGCAAATTGGACATGGCGTTCAAGAGCGTTCTCGGCAACGCCGCGTTGTCAGGCTTCGAGCTTGTAACGGCGGGACCCGTTACGATCCCGGCGGCCCCAACCAACCTGACGGCGACCGGCCTCTCCGGCGGCAAGATCCGTCTCAACTGGGCCGACAATTCCAACAACGAGGAAGGTTTTCAAATCGAGCGGGCCGTGAACGGCGGACCGTTCGCCGGCGTCATCGCTTCGGTCGGAACGAACGGAACGACCTTCGAAGATTCCAACCTCGACCCCGCCCAGACCTACACCTACCGCGTGCGTTCGATCAATTCCGCCGGGCCGAGCCCGGCGTATTCCAACCAGGCGTCCGCGCAGCCGCTCGCCGCAGCGCCGGTTGATACGTTTACGACAATCACCTGGAGCACGGTGAAGTCGGCCCCCATCGGCCGGGCCGAAGCATTGCACGCCGTCGTCGACGGCAAGCTGTACGTCTTCGCCGGTTTCAGCGGCAGTGCCGGCCCCGTCACCCGCGCGGACGTTTACAACCCCACGGCCAACACCTGGACACAGCTCGCCGACATGCCCCGCCGCCTCACCCACGCCGGCACCGCCGTCAACGGGCGAAATGTCTACTTCGCCGGCGGGTACGTCGGCACCGGCCCCGGCTACCAGCAACAGTTCGGCACCAGGGAAGTCTGGCGCTACAACGTCGACACCAACGCCTACGCCGCCGTCCGCGAACTTCCCGCGGCCCTCGCCGGCGGCGGGCTCGTCGTCGTCGGACGCAACCTCCACTACTTCGGCGGGAATAATTCTTCGCGCCAGGACGTCGCCGTCCACTACTCGCTCAACCTCGACGACCCGAACGCCAACTGGGTCACGAAGAAATCCATCCCCACCGCCCGCAGCCACATGGGATACGTCAACTTCAACGGCCTGATCTACGTCGTCGGCGGGCAAAAGGGCAACGACGCCGGCCTCGTCGCCCAGAGCGTCGTCGAAATCTACAACCCCGCGACCGACACTTGGACCGCCGGCAAATCGATGCCCAAGGGCGTCAACCACATTTCCAGCTCGACCTTCGTCATGGGCGGCCGCATCCTCACCCTCGGCGGCCAGACCGGCCACAACTCCGCGATCGCCGACGCTTACGCTTACGACCCCGCCGCCAACACCTGGACGAGCCTGACCCCCCTCCCTACCGCCCGCTTCTCCGGCGTCGCCGGCGCCATCAACGGCGCCATCTACTTCAGC
>JBKJRK010000514.1:0-3848 GCA_046593135.1 Tepidisphaeraceae bacterium
GTGACGGTTTCTGACGGTCGGCTGACCGTAGCGTCCGCGGAGGGGTTTAAAAAGAACAAAATCAATTTCATTGACGTCATCCCCGTCGTGGCCAACCCACCCGTTCCTCCCGCGCCACCGCCCCCGGAGCCGGTCCCGAATCCGCCGGTCCAGCCGGCGCCAAGTCTGTCTGCGTGGCGGGCCGGAGCGCCGTCTCCCATCGCGCGCGCCGAGGCGATCGGCGCGGCTGTGGGAGCCAAGCTGTACGTTTTCGGCGGCATCAACGGACCCGGCTCGAACTATCAGTTCCCCGTCACCGCGCGCTCCGATGTGTACGACCCGGCCACCAATGCCTGGACCCGCTTAGCCGACATGCCAGAGTCCTTCACCCACACCACCGGCACCGTGGACGGGACCTCCATCTGGTTCGTCGGCGGTTTTCTCGGCCGCACGCCCGGTCCCGGCACCCGCCACGTGTGGAAGTACGACACGCTTACCGACACCTGGGCCCGCGGTCCGGACCTGCCCGAAAGCCGGGGCGGCGGCGCGTCGGCGATCGTGGGACGCGCGTTGCATTACTTCGGCGGCGCCAACCGCACGCGCACCGTCGACAAGCCGACCCACTGGTCCCTCGAGCTTGACGATTCCAACGCTAAATGGACACGCCGGGCAGACATGCCCAGCCCGCGCAACCACATGGCCGGCGCGACGGTCGGCGGCAAAATCTACGCCGGCGGCGGCCAAGCCGGCGAAGGCGATGACGCCGTCGATCTCGAAGACGTCGACGTATACGACCCCGCCACCGACACTTGGACCCCTATCGCGCCCCTACCTGGCGCTCGCTCCCACACCAACTGCAGCACCTTGCCGCTCGGCGACAAGCTCATCGTCCTCGGCGGCGAATCCGGAGCCGAGCAGTACCACTCGGAGATCCTCCTCTACGACCCGGCTACCAACGCCTGGTCGCTCTTCGCCCACCTCCCCGACGCTCGCAGCACCGCCATCGTCGGCGTCATTCATGGCGAGATCGTCTTCTCCACAGGCAACGCGCCGGGTCTGAGCGACGACACCTGGATCGCCACATTGCTGTGAATTCACGGCGCGATGCAAGAGTTGCCATCGCAGTACATTTCGCGGGTTTTACACGTGGGAATGGAAGCCAAGGCCAATTCTCGCCATCAACCGAACCGCGTTATCGTGATACAGCTTCTGCAACACCCCGTCCGGCAGAGCAAGGCCGCGGAGGGTGGGTTGGCGGTCGGGAGGTAGGTCGGGGTCGAAGATGGGGCTGGGGCCGGTGTAAGCGGTTTCCCAGAGTTTGCGGTGGCACCAGAACCGGCTGGCGAGGAAGTCGAAGCCGCGGTCGTCGCCGCTGACCTGGTCGGAGCCGAAGATCAGCCGGTCCTGATTGCGGATAAAGAAGTCGCGCGCGGCGTCGCGGCGGACGCTGATCTCTCGGACCATCCAACGCGTCGCGCTGCAATCAAGCCATAGGTCCGGGAAGCGGTCGAGCAAGCCTTGCAGGCGGGGCAGGTCTTCCGGATTCCCGCCCATGTGTGCGCCGACCCACGGCGTGCCCTTGTATTCTTCCAGCAGCGCCGCCCACATCGCGTAGTGCTCGTCGCGCGTGCCAAATTTTGACCGGTCGGTGTACTTGGCGTCGTACCACGTTTGCGGGTCGCCGATGTGGGTCATGATCGCCATCTGGCGATCCAGCGCGGCGCGAAACAGCGGTCGAAATGCGGGGTCGTCGAGCCGTTTGCCGCGCATCGCCATCGTCTGCGGGGCGGCGTGGAACTTCACGATCCGACTGCCGAGGTTGTAAAACGCGTCGATCCGGTCCCGGTAATCCTCAAACCAGTCGGCCGGCGGGTTCGGACCCCACTGCGGAACCGCGATGAAATGCAGCCGGCTCCCCCAATCCCGTTGAAGTCCCGCCGCTTCCTCCAGCGGCGTCATGGTCACAAACTGCCGAATCCCAAAGTGATCCGCCGCCTCGAACCAGCCGGCGGCGTGCCGATTGGCGAGCAGGTGGCAGTGAAAATCGATGACGACGCCGTTCACCTTCGGTCGGGGCAGCGGCGCGCGGAAGTTGATGGCCGTCTTGTTGTAGTGTTCGGGGTCGGCCGGCTCGAGCGCCGGGGGGCGATGGGGCTCGGGAACCGGTGAGGGCACGGGCGGAACGGGAGTCTCTGTCAATTCAATCGTCATGGCATACGGGAGGCTATGTCTGGTTTATCCCTACGTCCAGTTCTTCAGAATTGGGTTGACGGAATAACGCCCGTCGTTGATAAGTTGCATCGTTGCGGTTTACAATCGAGCGTTACAGACGCGCCGGAGTCGCAAAACGGATTTGCGGCACCGTCGCTCAACTCAGAGAAAGGGAAGGCGTCTCATGAACAGGCTCTTGCGATTGTCCGGTACTGCACTTCTTGCGGGGTTTATCCTCTGGCACGTTCCCGCGGCGCCTGCCGCGGATCACGGCGACGCGCCAAACGTGGCGGGGGACCAGAACGCCGATCTCGGCGACACTTTCGTCTTCCTCGACCCCAACGACAACACTAAGCTGATCCTTGCCTCGACGTTCCGCGGATTTATCGTGCCCGGCGAAGCGGCGAACTTTACCGTCTTTGACCACAGGACCATCTACCGCTTTGAGATCGAAAACACGGGCGACGTCAAGGCCGACCAGACCATCGACGTCACATTCTCACCCAAGGGCGCTGCCGCCGCCGAGCCTCAGACGGCGACCGTCGTGCTCTCGGGCCGGCCCAAGCGCCAGTTCACCGCCCCGACGACTGTCGCCACGCTGGCGGCCGCAGCTCTGGAGCCGACCGTCACCACCGACTCCGGCACGGGCATCGCCTTCTTTGCCGGGGAAGTTGACGACCCGTTCTTCTTTGATATTCCGGGCTTCAGCCGGTTCGCCGCCTCGGTCCGTGCCGGAAGCGCCAACCCGTCGCTCCTGAACCGCGGGCGCGACACGTTCGCCGGCTACAACATCCTTACGTTCGCGATGAGCATTCCCGTAGACCTGGTGCGCGGCGCAGTGGGCAATAACGCAATCGGAGTAAACACCGTCACGCTCGGCAAGACGACAAAGATCGGCAAGGACGGCGTGATCAAGGCTGGCGGCAAAGGGAAACAACTCGACCGCGCCGCCACGCCCGGCGTCAACGCTGTGCTGGTCCCCTTCCGCCGAAAGAACGAACATAACGCCGCTACCCCACAAGACGATGCCAAAGGCCGGTTTGCCACCGACCTCATCGCCACGCTCACCGCGCTGGGCGCCAATGAAGCCAGCATCGGAACGCTCGCCGGCATCGTGGTGACCAAGGGTGACTACCAGCGGATCGACCTGTCAATCGCCAACTCCGGCGCCGGCGGCGGCGACAACGCCCCAGCCGCGTTCCCCAACGGCCGCCGGCTCAAGGACGACGTCATCGACACGATCCTGACCCTCATTGCCAACGGCACCGACCTCGGCGACAGCGTCGACGGCAACGATGTGACTCTGCGCGACGCGTTTCCATTCTTCGCGCCGCCCCATCAGCCACGCGATGCCGGCGTCGTCGACGACAACACGCGGAACTAATGAATGAATGTGCACAATACGCGCTCATACAATACGACGCTGCCCTGTGGGCAGCGGCTAACCAGTGGCGATCGCGTGAGATCTCGCACCTTTATTTAGCCGCATGTTGACATTGTTTCTCGCCGCCGCCTTTGCGTTGGCGCCCGCGACCGCCGAGGGCGCCGGACCGGCCGCGGTTTCGGTTGACGGTTCGGACACGCGTGTGATCCGCTTCCTGGAGGAGCGGATGACACGCGATCCGGACGACACCGTCGCGCTCAACCGACTTTCCGGC
>JBKJRK010000122.1:0-3338 GCA_046593135.1 Tepidisphaeraceae bacterium
ACCTCACAGCGGGTGAGCTTTCGGTCGGCGTCAGTGTCGAGGTCACTCATTCGGCGCCGACGCCGGAAGGTTGCCCCGTCATCGCCACAGCGCGTTACATTGGGCGCGAGGGCAAGATGTTCATTTTCGACGTGGTGGCCAGGGATACGGGGGGCGAGATCGGCAAGGCACGCCACACCCGAGCGATTGTCAACGTCGAACGTCTACAGAACAGCGCGTCGCGGCGGGACGTCAAGCAGAATCCTATCAAGTAAACGCCACGTCCCGCACCTGCAATTCCACATTCGACCGCCCGTTGTACTCATTGATCGACGGCTCGACCGCGAGGTCGACCGTCGTGCCCTGCTTGAGCTGCGCGTCGAGCGAAGCGAGGCCGAAGGCGATGCATTTCATGACGGCGTCTCCGTGGCGAATTTGGAGTTGGAGGTGGTCGCCGGTTTTGCCGACCCGGCGGGGCGGGGCGGCGACGGTGACGCCGCGGAGGCAGAGGATCGGCCGGCGATTCGACTGGCCGAAGGGGCCGAGGCGGTGCAGGTCGGTGACGAGCGCGTGCGTGATCTGGCGCAGTTCGGCGGCGGCGTCGAGGCGGAGTTCTGGGATGAGTTGCTCGGGGGTAAGCACCGATTTCGCGTGGGCGCAGAAGGCGGCTTGGAAGTCGGGGAATTTTTCGGTCGCCACTTTCAAGCCGGCGGCCATTTCGTGCCCGCCGTGAGATTCGAGGTGCATGGTGCAGGCTTGCAGGGCTTGCGCGAGATGGAACCCCGCGATTGACCGCGCGCTGCCCGAGCCGTGGCCATTGCTGAGGGCGACCATGACGGCAGGGCGGTGGTAGCGCTCGACCAGCCGCGATGCGACGATCCCGATCACCCCGGCGTGCCAGTCTTCGCGACCGAGCACCAGCGCACACGAATCTTCCGCGAGCTTCTGCTCGGCGATCATCACCTCGGCCTGATCGAGGATCTTCCGCTCCATCGCCTGCCGCTGGCGATTTTGCCCTTCAAGGTATGTGGCGATCTCAAGGCCCTTGGCCTCGTCGGCGCTGGTGAGCATCTCGACGGCCAGCCGAGCGTGGCCCATTCGCCCGCAGGCGTTGAGCCGGGGCGCGAGCATGAACCCTACGTCGTAGCTGTCGAGGTCCCGGCCTGTGAGTCCGGCCGAGTCGATCAGGGCTCGAATGCCGGTCAGCGACGTCTTAGTGAGTCCGCCGAGGCCGAAGGCGGCCAGCACGCGGTTTTCGCCGACGAGCGGGACAACGTCCGCGATCGTCCCCAGCGCCGCCAGCGCGGTTGCATCCAGGAGAAATGCTCGAAATGCTTCGTTCACGCGCGACGCCCCGCTGAACGCCATTCCGATCCCCCACGCCAACTTGAACGCCACTCCGGCTCCACACAAGTGCGGGTTGGTGTAGGGCGCGGAGCCGTCCGGACGAGGAAGGCGAGGGTGGACGACGGTGTGGCAATCCGGCAGGGCCGGCGAATGTTGATTGTGGATGGTTGACGGTTGAGAAAGACCTGAAGCCGACACACCTTCCGCCAACATTCCACTTTCAACATTCAATAATCCACAATCAACACTCTTCCACTCGTGGTGGTCGGTAATGATCAGGTCCACCCCACGTGCTCGCGCGATTTTCGCAGGTTCGATGGCGGTGACGCCGCAGTCGACGGTGAGGATTAATTTAGCGCCTTCGTCGCAGAGTTGAGCGATGGCGTCGGCGTTGAGGCCGTAGCCTTCGTCGACACGGTGGGGGATGTAGAAGTCGGCCTTTCCGCCGAGGACGCGGACGGCGTGCCAGAGGATGGCGGTGGCGGTGATGCCGTCGACGTCGTAGTCGCCGTATATGACGATCCGCTCGCCGTCCTTGATCGCGCGGGCGATTCGCTCGGCGGCACGGGTCAGGCCGGGGATGCCGGCGGGGTCGTGCAGGCATTTCAGACTGGGCCGGAGAAAATCACTGCACGCCTGCGGATCGCTCAAGCCCCGGTTCAGCATGACCTGCGCGACGACGGGAGAAATCTTCAGCCGCCCGGCCAATTCCTCGGCAGCGGCGGCGTCGGCCTCGGGAAAATTCCAACGCTTGGGGCGGTGCATCCGTGTACACGCGAAACGCGAGCGTACCCGATCTTATCGCCGACCCTCCCCGCCCTCAACGCCCCGGGCCGGCTTACGCCTGAGGTCGGGCCGGCGTTACTGCGCCAGACCTGTTCGACAACTCGGCGCCGAGCTTCTGAATTTCCAGATCTTTTGCCTTGATGTCCTTCTCGGCTGACTTAGCCTCCATCTCTTTGACTTCGATGGCTTTTTTCTCGCTCGCAATGTCCACCCGCAGCCGTGCGTAGAGGTTCATGTACGCGTTGGCCACGAAAACCAAGGCGAAAAAACTGACGAGGTAGCCGCGCCAGTCGTCGTACAGCAGTTTGTAGCGGGTAATGAAGATGAAGAACGCGGTCACGTAATGACTGAAGCAATATTCGCAGGTGAATAGGTAGAAAAACTTCCGCCGTAGAAGGCTGGCGCACGCCTCGCTTTTCCTCTTACACCATTCACGCGGCTCCCGAAGGACTTCCTCGAATACCACCGTCCGAGCAACACACGCAATCGGAATTGCCAGCACGAACAGCTCGACAACCTGACGCGGCAACGAGTTCATCAATGCAATTCCCTGGAAAGGACGAATTACGAAGCTCTCCACTGTAGTCCGCGCACCGAGTCCTGAAAACGGGCGATCCCGCCAGACGCGCGGCAGAAATAATAAGGGAAAAAGAAGACGCTGCCTTTCAGGGGTCAGCGTCTTCCGGAGGGGAGAAAATGCGCCGCTTAGCGCATCGCTAATTCTAAGTTGCCTATATTACCGTAACGCAATTTCCCGCACTGTCAACTTCAAATTTCCCGGAATTCCAAAGCGTCACGTTCATTCAACCAATCGGACTCTCGACGGGAGAAACTGTAGTAAATCTTCTACGTCCGACCAACGGGTAAATTTTGAAGTTTATTGAAAAATCTTACGCCCCTCGGCGCCGAGCCAAAACTTGAGAATTTTTCGCCCCCCACCCCCAGTTTCTTATTGTCTCGGCGTCTGACCCCGAAGCGACTCCACGGCGGCTTTGATTTTCTCCGTCGCCTGTTCCAGATTTTCGCGCGACATCGACGACCGGTCGAATTCCACGGCGGGCCCGAACGCCAGCGTAGCGCGGTTCGGCCACAGAAACGCTTCGATCATCGACTTGCCCCGCTGGCTGCCGTCGAGAAATGCCGGGTAAACCGGCACGTTCATCTTGATGGCAATCGACGCCACGCCGTTCTGAAACGGGAGCAATTCGCGGGTCGGCTCGATGCGC
>JBKJRK010000229.1:0-4905 GCA_046593135.1 Tepidisphaeraceae bacterium
ATGACCGCCAAGATCCGCGAAGTCTTCGCCACCAACCCCAAAGAATTCGACCCCCGCAACTACCTCGGCCCCGCGCGCGACGCGATCACCAAAATGGTCCAGCGCAAGCTCCACGTGCTCAACAGCGCCGGCAAGGCCGAAGCCGTCGTCAAGCAGTGGGAAAAACTCGGCCAGCCGCTGCCGGCGTACTATAAGAAGGTGAAGGCGGCGTAAGCGATTTCGCGAGGCACGCTCTCAGACGTCGCGGAAGGAAGACGCATGAACGCTGAACAACGAGCAGCCCGTGCAGAGCAGTTCGAGCGGGAGCTTACCGTCTTCGACAAGACCGCTGTCAGGATGTTTACGTCATTTAAGGACGCCGAACAGGTGGATCGTGAATATTGGCTGTCGCGAACGCCGGAAGAGCGAATGAAAGCACTGGAGCACATTCGGCAACTCGCCTGGGGATACGATGAAGAGTCTCGACCAGAATTTCAGAGACTTGATCGAGTGTTTCAACTGCGAGGAAGTGAGATACCTGATTCTGGGCAGCTACGCGGTTAACTTTCACGGGTATCATCGCAATACGAAAGATTTCGACATCTGGATCGCGGTCGATGGCGACAACGCGGGGAGGAATGTCTCTCGCACTTCAGGCGTTCGCTTTTTCAGCGGCGAGCGTACCGCCGGAGCGGTTTCTTCAGAAAGGTGTAATTCACGCATTCGGCCGTGAGCCGTTTCGCGTGGACATTCTAAGCGACCCGAGCGGGATCGAGTTTGAGGCTTGTTATGCTCAACGCGTCGAAGCAGAGCTGGACGGCCAGCGAATTCCATTTATTTCGCTCGCTCACTTGAGACTGAACAAGTCCGCCGCCGGTAGAACCCAGGACCGCGCCGATTTGGAGAATTTGCCGACGGAAACCCCTGGCGAGAAATAACAATTGGTTTACGTCAACGGTGCTTCATCGCCGACAAGACGAAATATTCGAGCTAAGATCGATCGCCATGTCGGATTCTTCTCCGCCGCCAAGACAGACGATTCTTCGGGACCTGCGCATCGACTACGGCCGTGCCGCGCTCGATGAAGCGGACGTTCGGCCGGATGCCATGGCGCAATTCGACGTATGGTTTCAGGAAGCTCGTTTCGCGGGGGTTATCGAGCCCAACGCGATGACCTTGGCGACGGTCAGTTCCAGCGGCGCGCCTTCGGCCCGGATCGTTCTTCTCAAGGACTACGACCCGCGCGGGTTTACATTTTTCACGAACTACAACAGCCGGAAGGGCGACGAATTGAAGGTGAATCCGCGGGCCGCGCTGTGTTTTCACTGGCAGCCGCTCGAAAGGCAGGTTCGAATCGAGGGGACCGTTGAGGTGGTGAGTGCGGGCGAGAGCGAAGCGTATTTCCGCACCCGCCCGGTGGCGGCGCAGATCGGGGCGTGGGTTTCGCAACAGAGCCGGCCGATCGCGTCGCGTGCCGAACTGGAACGCCTGCAGGCGGAGTTGACCGCTCGCTTCGCAAACGGCCCCGTCCCGCTGCCGGAATTCTGGGGCGGGTTTCGCGTGGTTCCAGAGGCGATCGAATTCTGGCAGGGGCGTCCCAGCCGCCTGCACGACCGCATCCTGTACACGCGGGCCGCCGAAGGATGGACGATTCAACGGCTCGCCCCGTAGCCGATGCGGCCGCTGATGGATATGGACCTACTCGACACGCACGTCTATTCCGTTGTCGGCGAGGACGGTTTTCGCCGGCTCGTCGCGGCCTTCTATCGGCGGGTGCCGACGGACGACATCCTCGGCCCGATGTATCCCACGAATGACTTACGCGGCGCCGAAACGCGCCTGCGAGGATTCCTGATCCAACGCTTCGGGGGGCCCGATCACTACTCCCAACAGCGCGGCCACCCTCGCCTTCGGATGCGCCACGCGCCGTTTGCCATCAGCCAGGCCGGCCGCGACCGGTGGGTTGAATTAATGGAAGCGGCGCTCGTAGAAGCCGAGTTGTCCCCTGAAGCGATCCCGCCGCTCCGGCGGTTTTTCCATGACGCGGCAACGTTCATGATTAATCGGGAATGAACCAAATCGAGGGTGAGCGAGGATACGAAAAGCTGGTATCACGTTTTTCAAGTCCTCTATTTGCCGGTGTAACGTTGGGGCGGGTCCGATCATGTTGCGCGGGCAATTGTGACAGGCGCGAAATGTGCGACCAGAATTGCAGCGGTCACAGCCGTGGGAAAAACATCAAAATGTCGAAATTTACGTTGCGACCGCGTGCCGCGCTAGGGAAAATTGACCGTTTCGACACAGAGGTGCATCTCATGAATCTTCAATGCTTTCTTGACGAAAACGGCGTTCGCTATCGCCATTCCCGACACGACACGGCGTTCACGGCCAGCGGGCTTGCCCAGGCGGAACACGTGCCGGGGCGAAAGGTCATCAAGCCCGTGGTTGTCAACGCCGACGGATCGTTCTTCATGTGTGCGCTGCCGGCGTCACACAAGATCGACTTTGAAGAGCTCAAGCGTCAGCTCGAAGCGCGGTACGTCTCCCTCGTGAACGAGGAGCAGCTCGCCGCCTTGTTTCCCGATTGCGAGGTCGGCGCCGTCCCGCCGATCGGTCGGCTGTACGGAATGACCACACTGATGGACGAGTCGCTGATCGCCGACGACCGCGTCACGTTCCAAGCTGGCACGCACGAAGACGCGATCACCATGTCGCTCGCCGATTACCGGCGGGTTGCCCGGCCGGAGGTGGCGTACTTCGGCCGTCATCTGTGAGTGATCCGACTATTAAAGGTCCGAAGTCCGCACTGTAAAGCAGTGTTTCTTACTGCGCTCTTGTCCCTGTTTTGTAAGTCTTAGCCTCTCCTCGCTCGACCGTTTTATACGGATCTGGTTAATCCTCGCGCGAGTTCAGGGCCGCTGAAGCAGCCCTGCCGGCTGGAAAATTGAGACACGACGCGCAAGGGTTAATTATGATCCGTTTTAATCGTCAACTCGATCACCTCTGACGGGCACAGCACGCGCACCGGCGGGCCTGAAAATCCGAGTCCGTGGTTAACGATCATCCAGGTCTGGCCGAGGCGGTGGACGCCTCGGCACAGTCGGCGCGGGAGCTTGGTGTGCGTAATGAGCGGCACGCCGCCGGGCAGGCAGACTTGTCCGCCGTGCGAGTGGCCGCAGAGGAACAGGTGAGGTTCCAGGGGCAGGGAGCGGCGGACGTGGTCGGGGAAATGGGACAATACAATCCGCAGCGTCCCCGCCCCGCGCGGCGGCAGGGCGCGGAGGAAATCGTCCTTCAAGTCTTTTCGGGCGACGCCCGGCAAACCGATCAGTTCGACCGCCGCGTTGGAAAGATGGATCAGCGTTCGGTCGCCTTCGAGGAGTTTGACGTTGGTGTCGTCAAGGTGGGGGGCAAAATGGTAGAGGTCGTGGTTGCCGAGCGTGCCGAAGCACCCTAACCGAGCGACGAAGCCTTGGATGAGCCGTTTGACGTGCGGGACGGCAGGCATGTGATTGCGACGGCTTTCGACAAAATCTCCTGTAACGAGAATCAAATCCGGAGGGTTGGCGGCTATGCGCGCCAGCAGCGTGTCGTACGCCTGGGGCCAATAGCCGCGGGTATGGAAGTCGGACAGGTGGAGGATGCGCAAGCCGTCCAACTCTGACGGAAGTCCCGCTACCGCCAGGGGCAGCTTCCGCCAGATGAAATCAGAAGGACCCCGCCATTGGACCCACGGAACGGGCGCCGATTCGGGCTCTGCGACCCGAAGCGCCGGCCGGCTCGCGCGCGTCGGCGATTGGGTGTCGTTGGGTCCGTCCATTGCGACGAGAGTCATAAGAAAAGGTATCGGCCGGTTCCATCGTAATGCGTTCCTGTTTTACGCCGGCCGTTCGCTTATTTCTGTACTTAAAATCCCCACTCCCGCGGCGATTTCCAACGTTGAGCGCGACTTCTCATTCGAACCGCCTAAACCGTGATTTGTGGCTCTGAAAGTTGACGTCGACGTTCGCTTTTGCCTTTCCGCGCCTTTTGTACAAGAATGCCGCCGGAAGGACAGGGCTCGCTCCGGCATGTGGTATTTCTCGTACGGCTCCAATTTGAACTCCCGGGCGGTGGCGGAGTGGTGCCGACATTTCGGACACAAAGCCCCCGTCCTCAAGCCCGGTAAAACCGCCATTTTGGATAATTACCGCCTCGGGTTTCCCGTTTTTTCCGAATACTGGGGCGGCGGCGTCGCAGACATTGTTTACGACCCGGGTAAGTACGTCTCGGGCGTGTTGTTTGACCTGGCGGCGGATGAACTCGAGATTCTCGATCAGAAGGTCGGCCGGCGCCTGGATAGTGCGGGGCGGGAAATCGGCATTTATAAGCGGATCGACGTTAAAGTCTCACCGCTCGGCAAGGGCGCGCCGGTCGAGGCGATGACCTACCAGGGGATTAGCGGCGAACGCTATCACATCCCGCCGACGAAGCACTACATGGACCTCGTCATCCAGGGGGCCTTCAGCTTCGGACTGTCGATCATGTGGATTTCATACCTGCAAAGCTTCAGCATCCAGGCCGGCCGGAAGCCCCGCCCGCCGGGAACCGGCGACGCCGCGTCGCGCTTGTAACGTTGAACCACCGCATCATTCAGTTGCTCGTTTCCGCGCGACGATCTGCAGATGACCGGCCCGCGCCGCGGCGGCGGGGTCCTTGTTTAGTTCGGCTTCCAGGCGAATCAAACGTGCGATCGCGTCCGGAGCTTCCAGCAGCCGTTTGTTTTGCCGCACGGGAATAACGGGCTTGCCTTTCAACTCCACCACGTCGAATCCCGCCCGCTCGAATAATTTCGTCAGGCTCGCCGGGGTGAATGTCGTCAGCTCGAACCGCTCCCGCTCGTCGGCCGTCAGCCAGTTCGTGCGGCTCGTGCCGATGAATTCTTCG
>JBKJRK010000401.1:0-7182 GCA_046593135.1 Tepidisphaeraceae bacterium
CTTCCGCACCGCCATTGACCCCGCCAACGCGCCCGTGCCCGACTTTGCGGCGCCGGTCGAAATCAAGCTGCTTCACGGCAAAGTCGTCAACGCCATCCGGCAGGTGTTCGACCCCGAGATTCCGGTCAACATCTACGAACTAGGCCTGATTTACTCGATCGACATCAAGCCCGATAAGACCGTCGACGTCCGCATGACGCTCACCACGCCGGCCTGCCCCGTCGCCGGCTCACTGCCCGGCGAAGTACAGCGGCGCATCGAATCAATCGATGAAGTCAAAAGCGCCAACATCGACCTCGTCTGGGAGCCCCCTTGGGACCGTAGCGTGATGAGCGAGGCGGCGATGCTGCAACTTGGGATGTTTTGAGTTCGTCGGCACAAAATTGCTTGACGGAACGCCCCGGCGTTCGAACATTTCGTAAGAGTCGGGTGTACATCTAAGGGCCTGATCACCTTTAAAACTACTTTCGCATGAACATTCGTAGAGCAACCCGCTTTATCGCCGCACTCGTTTTCATGGCATTCATTGCCCGTACAGCGGATGCCGCCGCGGAAAAGCTAGCGACGGTGACCTGGCCGGCTGACGGCAAGATCGATTTCGTCAAGCACGTTCAGCCGATCTTGCAGACCTCGTGCGTCGAGTGTCATAGCGCGGACAACAAGAAGGGCCGGCTCCGACTGGACGCGAAGCAGTTCGCCTTTGCCGGCGGGCAGTCGGGTGAGGTGATTGCGAAGGGGAAATCGGACGGCAGCACCCTCGTCCGGCGTGTTCGTGGGGAGGGCGGCGAAAAGCAGATGCCGTTCAAGCGGTCGCCGCTGCCGGAAGAGCAGATTCGGATACTGAAGGCTTGGATCGACCAAGGCGCGGACTGGCCGGACGGGGTCGACGGCGTCGTCAAGGAAGAAAAGCATCACTGGTCTTTCGTGAAGCCCGTCCGGGCCGAACCGCCGGCGGTGAAACAAGGCGGCTGGGTGCGGAACCCGATCGACGCGTTTGTGCTGGCCCGGCTCGAAAAGGAAGGCCTCGCGCCGTCCCCCGAGGCCGCGAAGAATGAACTCATCCGCCGCTTGAGCCTCGACCTCATCGGCCTGCCGCCGACGCTGGCCGAGACGGATGCGTTCCTCGCAGACCAGTCCCCCGACGCCTACGAAAAGCTCGTCGACCGACTTCTCGCCTCGCCCCATTACGGCGAGCGCTGGGCTCGGCAATGGCTGGACGCCGCCCGCTTCGCCGACACCAACGGCTACGAAAAAGACCGCCCGCGCAACGTCTGGCCGTACCGCGACTGGGTCATCAACGCGCTCAATCGCGACTTGCCGTTCGACCGTTTCGCAATCGAACAGATTGCCGGCGACATGATGCCGAACGCGACGCCGGAGCAGATCATCGCGACGGGATTCCATCGCAACACGCTGCTCAACGAAGAAGGCGGCATCGACGTCGAAGAGTTTCGATTCAAGGCGCTCGTTGATCGCATCGAAACCACATCAAAAACCTGGCTCGGCCTGACGTTTCAGTGCGCCCAGTGTCACAATCACAAGTACGACCCTGTCACACAGAAAGAGTATTACCGGCTGTTCGCGATGCTGAACAACGCGGACGAGCCGGAGTTTCAACTCCCCGACGCTGCGATCGCCGCGAAACGTGCGGAGATCGCTGCGCAGGCGGAACGGCTCGAGGCGAACCTTGCCAACGAATTTCCCGCCGAACCCCAGGAAGTTAAGTGGACGGCGCTGCAGCCGGAAAAACTTAAGGCGGCGAGCGGGGCGACGCTGACGGCCTCCGGGGACGGCGCGGTTTTGGCGTCGGGGGCGTCGGCGCCGACCGACGCGTACAAGTTTCAGGTACACGGCGACTTCGCAGGCGTGACGGCGCTGCGGGTCGAAACGTTGACCGACCCGTCGCTGCCGAAGAACGGGCCCGGCCGGGCGCCCAACGGGAATTTTTTCCTTTCCGAGTTGAAGGTCACGGCATCCGCCGCGGGCGAAAAGAAAGGCAGGCCGGTCGCCATTTCGGTGGCACTGGCAGACGTCGCACAGAAAGACTGCGCCGCGACGCTCGCAATCGACGGCAACCCGGGCACGGGCTGGGCGATCGATGACGGATCGGGAGCGCTGAACCAGAATCGCACCGCGACGTTTCAACTGGCCCAGCCGATCGGAGCCGGGGTCAAGACGCTTTCGTTCACGATCGATCAAAATTTGCCGGCGCACGCGCTGGGCAAATTCCGCGTGTCCGCCGGACGTCCGATGCTGTCTTCCGATGGCTCCGAGGCGCTCGTCGCCAAGCGGAGTCGGCTGCACAAGCAACTTGCCGAGTGGGAAAAGCAAGCCGCCGCCAAAGCCGGGCGGTGGACAGTCGTGCGGCCGGGCAAGATGACCTCGCGCGGGCATGCGACGATGACCACTCAGCCCGACGGGTCTGTCCTGGTGACCGGCGACTGGCCGAACAACGACGTGTACACGCTGGAACTGTCGACCGAATTATCCGGCGTCACCGGGATCAAGCTCGAAGTCCTGCCGGACGAGAGCCTGCCGGAAAATGGCCCCGGCCGTGCGCCGTTGCACGCGACGGGCGACTTCATGCTCAGCGAGTTTGAAGTGTCGGCGGCGCCGGCAAACGGAGAGCTTCAGCCCGTCAAGCCGAGCAAAGCGTCCCACAGTTTCGCGTCGCAGAACCGCTCCGCGGAGGCGGCCCTCGACGGGCGCGCGGACACCGGCTGGTCGATCGGCCCCCGCACCGGGGAGCCGCATCAAGCCGTCTACGCGCTGCCGGCGGGCGTCGGCGGCGCGGGCGGCACGAAGCTGCTCGTCACCCTCACGCAGCAGTACATCCACCAGACGACCATCGGCCGGTTCCGAATCTCCGTGACGACCGACGCACAGCCGGCCGCGGCGAGCGAGCTGCCGCCGGAGGCCGAAGCGATTCTGGCAACAACCGCGCCGGCTGACCGAACGGCCGAGCAACAGAAGCGGATCGAAAAGGAGTTCCTGAGATTTACGCCGGAACTGGCGCTTCATCGCCAGAAGATCGCCGAATTGCGTAAATCGATGCCGCAGTTCCAGCGCACGCTGGCGATGCGCGAGCGGGACCCGAAAAACGCGCGGGTGACGCATTTGTATCACCGCGGCGAGTTTCTCCAGCCGCGCGACGCGATGACGCCGGGCGTGCCGGGGATTCTGCACCCACTCCCGTCCGGCACGCCGGCGAATCGGCTTGGGCTGGCTAAGTGGCTGGTTGACGAAAACAACCCACTCGTCGGGCGGGTCGTGATGAACCGCGCGTGGGCGAGCTTCTTCGGGCGGGGGATCGTCAACACGGTTGAAGACTTCGGGATGATGGGCGAACCGCCGAGCCATCCGGAACTGCTCGACTGGCTTGCGACGGAATTTATCCGGCAGCGCTGGAGCATGAAGGCGATGCACCGGCTGCTCGTCACGTCGGCGACGTACCGCCAGGACGGGCGCGTCACGCCGGCGCTGTTGCAACGCGACTCCGGGAATGTCCTCCTCGCCCGCGGGCCGCGGAACCGGGTCGAGGCGGAGATGGTGCGCGACTTGGCGTTGTCGGTGAGCGGGCTGCTCGACCAGCGCGTCGGCGGACCGAGCGTGTATCCGCCACAGCCGGCGGGCGTGAGCGAACAGTCCTATGATGTAACGCCCTGGCCCACCAGCACCGGCGGCGATCGCTGGCGGCGGGGGCTGTACACGTACCTGAAGCGCACCAGCCCGCACCCGACGATGCTAACGTTCGACGCCCCACCCGGCGACACGTCGTGCGTCCGGCGCGTGAAAAGCAATACGCCTCTTCAGGCGCTGACGCTGCTGAACGATACGGTGTTCGTCGAAGCGTCGCAGGCACTGGCCCGGCGCATCCTGAAGGACTCGCCGGCGCGCGATCCCGCCTCACGGTTGCGGTTCGTCTTCCGGCTTTGCACCGGCCGCGAGCCTTTGGGGGACGAACTTGCGGAGCTGACGGCGTTTCTTGACACGCAACTCGCCCGGTTCAAAGACGGCTCCGCCAACGCCGGCGCCGTCGCGGCGAGCGAAGCGCTGCCGATGCCGAAAGACGCCAACGCGACCGAGTTGGCCGCCTGGACGGTGCTCGCCCGCGCGCTGCTGAACCTGGACGAGACGATTACGAAGTGAGTCGGTTGTGTTGTGGCGCGGGCATCTCGCCCGCGCATTCCGCAGACGCGGGCGAGACGCCCGCGCCACGAGGTGATTAAGATGACGACCCCGAACGATCCGATCCTGCAAGCACTCAAGAGCCGCATTACCCGCCGGCATTTTTTCGGCGAGTGCGGCGTCGGCGTCGGGAAGATCGCGCTGGCGTCCTTGTTATGTGGCGGGTCGCGGGCATTCTCCGCAACGGGCGGGGCGTCGTCGGCGCTGACGGCGAACCCGATGCTGCCGCGGGCTTCGCATTACGCCCCGAAGGTGAAGCGCGTCATTTATCTGTTCATGGCGGGTGCGCCGAGCCAGCTCGACTTGTTCGATTACAAGCCGGCGCTGATGAAATTCGACGGCAAGCCGGTGCCGGCCGAGGTGGTGAAGGACCAGCGGTACGCATTCATCCAGCGCGACGCCGCCCTGCTGGCCCCGCGGTACAAGTTCGGCCGCCACGGGCAAAGCGGGGCCGAGATGTCGGAGATGCTGCCACACCTCGCGACCGTCGCGGATGATTTGACGATCATCAAGTCGTGTCACACCGATCAGTTCAACCACTCGCCGGCCCAGATCTTCCTCAACACCGGTTCCCCGCAGCCGGGGCGGCCGAGCATGGGGTCGTGGGTGACGTACGGGCTGGGGAGCGAGGCGGACTCACTGCCGTCGTTCGTCGTGCTGTCGAGCGGCAAAGGCACAAGCGGCGGGCCGAGCAACTGGTCGTGCGGTTTCTTACCGACGCATTACCAGGGTGTCCTATTTCGCGGAAAGGGCGACCCGATCCTCAACGTCAGCAACCCCGCCGGCATCGACGACCGCATGCAGCGCGAAAGCCTCGACCTCGTGCGGAATCTGAACCGCAAGCGTCTCGACGTCGTCGGCGACCCGGAAATCGCCTCGCGCATCAGCGCGTACGAATTGGCGTACCGCATGCAGGCCAGCGCGCCGGAACTGATGGACCTCTCGGACGAGAACCCGGCAACGTTGGCGATGTACGGCGCGAAGCCGGGCGAAGCGTCGTTCGCAAACAACTGCCTTCTCGCCCGCCGGCTCGTGGAGCGGGGCGTCCGTTTCGTCAACCTGTACCACGAGGCGTGGGACCATCACAGCGACGTCGCCGGCGGACTCAAGGAAGCCTGCGGCGCCACCGACCAGGCGTCGGCGGCACTGGTGAAAGATCTGAAACAGCGGGGGCTCTTAGAAGACACGCTCATCGTCTGGGGCGGCGAATTCGGGCGTACCCCCATGGTCGAGAGCAACGCCGCTCTCGGCCGGAGCCTCGGACGCGACCACCACCCGCAGGCGTTCACCGTCTGGATGGCCGGCGGAGGCCTGAAGAAAGGCGTCACGCTCGGCGCTACCGACGACATCGGGTTCAACGTCACGCAAGACCCGGTTCACGTTCACGACTTACAGGCGACGATCCTTCACCTGCTCGGCATGGACCACACCAAGCTCACCTACCACCACCAGGGCCGGGACTACCGGCTCACCGACGTGCACGGGGAACTGGTGCACAAGATTTTGGCGTAAGCGAAGCCGTGGCGCGGGCGTCTCGCCCGCGTCTTCTCAACAGATTCAAACGCGGGCGAGACGCCCGCGCCACAAAAAAACCGCTGCCTTCCCGCAGCGGCTGCTACAACCAATTGAAGTTGGGCGTTCCTGTGTCCCGAGATACAAGGCGTTAATGCGCCGGCGCTTCGGACTTGGCGTCGCGCGGCTTGGCGGTTTTGGCGTCGCCCTTGTGGTCTTCGTGGGCGTGAGCGGTGCCGGCGTCGTAGGCGGCTTTGACGGGGTTGTCGTCCCAGCCGCGGGAATTGGAGAGCCAGCCGCGGGTCATGTAGTCCTGGAACGTCAGGACAAACAGGATGGCCAGCCAGAGGAACGACGCGGCGACGAACACTTTGGTCAGCCGGCTCGCGAACTTCACGTGCATGAAGTAGAGGATGACGAGGATCGCCTTGATCGAGGCGATCAGCATCGCCACCGGCATGTTGAGCGGGCCGAGCGGAATGAAGGCGGCGACGACGGTAATGACCAGGAAAACCATCAACGCCCAGAAGATGAGCCAGTAGGTGGCCATCGAGACGTGGAACTCGCCGTGGGGGTCGGTGTTCGACGACGCGTGCTTGTCCTGGCGGTGGGCGCCGGAGGCGACGGCTCGGGTGACTTCACTCATCGGTGTCTCGCTGCAGTAGGGGCGACGCCAGCGCGCTCGCGTTTACCCAGAAACTCATCCGCGGGCGACACAGGCGTCGCCGCCACATTTCTTACGTCAGCCCGTCGCGACGTTGAAAGTTCGATCGACGAGGTACAGCAGGGGGTACAGGAAAATCCACACAATGTCGACGAAGTGCCAGTACAGGCCGGCGATTTCGACAGGGTTGTAGTAGTCGGGACTGAACTCGTTCTTCTTCGCCAGCCGGGCGACGTACAGCATGATGCCGACGCCGACGACCATGTGGAGGGCGTGGATGCCGGTGAGGGCGAAGTAGAAGGAGAAGAACAACTGGGCCGGGCGGCGCAGGTGGTCGGGGAAATGGTGGCCGTCAAAATGGCGGTGGGGATCGCCAAGCACCTGGGCGTCGAAGTTTGGGCCGGGGATCAGGTGTGCGTGGTAGAGGTGGTTGTACTCGTAGGCTTTGACGCCGATGAACACCAGGCCGAGTGCGATCGTGACGTAGACCCACTTCATGATCGCCTTGTTATCGCCTTTTTGTGCGGCGTGGACGGCGAGCACGACGGTGAAGCTGCTGACGAGCAGGACGCACGTATTCACAAACCCGATCTGCCAGATTTCCAGGTTGGAGGCGGCGGCGAAGGCGTAGTGGTACGTGTTGCGGTAGATCGCGTAAGCGACCAGCGCGCCGCCGAAGAACATGATTTCGGTCGCGAGGAACGACCACATGCCGAGGATGCCGGCCTCTTTTTGCTGGGCCAAATCGTCGAACTGGTGGGCGACGAGCGGGTTGTGCTGATGGGCGTGCTCCGCCTCTTCGTGCCCGTGGGTGTGGT
>JBKJRK010000579.1:0-2626 GCA_046593135.1 Tepidisphaeraceae bacterium
CCTGTACTCGGCGATGGAAGATTTTCGGGTCGACGTGACGATCGACGCCGGCATGCACGCGCGGACGTACACGCTGAACGTCAACCCGTTCACGCTCATCGGCGCGAACGGGTTGACGTTCAGCGTGTACGTCCGCGCGTGCATGCCGGCGTCAATCGTCACGTCGACCCGAAAATCTTCCATCGCCGAGTACAGGTACTCTTCCACCACCGCGGGCAGGCGGTGAATCTCGTCGATAAAAAGCACGTCGCCTTTTTCAAGCTTCGTGAGCAATCCTTGGAGGTCGTTCGCCTTCGACAAAGCCGGCCCGCTGGTCACATGAGCCCGTCGGCCGACTTCGTTGGCGACGATGTGGGCGAGCGTCGTTTTGCCCAAGCCCGGCGGGCCGTGGAGCAAGACGTGCTCGACCGGGTCCCCGCGTCCCTTGGCGGCGGTGACCGCGATGCGGAGCTTGCGGATCAGCGTTTCCTGGCCGACGTACTGATCGAAACTCTGCGGGCGCAGGGCGTAGTTGTAGGTCGATCCCTCTTCCTCGCCCTGCGGTTCGCCGGAGATGATGCGGTCACGCGCCATGGGTTACGTCGTTCCTTCGAGGACCGTCCACGTCGATGCGCTTTACCGAAGGTAATCGCACGTACGATATTCAAACGATGAAAGCAGGGGCGAACCTTGTGTTCGCCCTGTGTTCCTGCGTCGGAAGCCAGGGCGAACACAAGGTTCGCCCCTACGAACGCGCCACATGCGATCGCCGCCACCCATTATCCCCGCTGGCGGAGCATCTCCTGCCAGAGCAGGACGGTGTCTTTTAACTCGGGCTTCGCAGCTTTCGCGCGGGCGAGCAGTTGCTCCGCCTCCGCGCGGCGCTCGCCGCCGGAAACGATGAGGGCGATGGCGTCCTCCTCTTCCCGCGCGTAGCGGGAAACGGGAGCCGGCGCCGCGCGCGGCGGCAACCCGCCGGCTCCGGCAAACTTGCCGGCTTTGCCCGCCAACTCGGCGACGATCAGCTCGGCGGTCCGCTTGCCGATGCCGTCGAGCTTAACAAGTAGCCGCACGTCGCGCGACTCGATCGCCTGGGCGATTTCCCCGACGCTGATCGTCAGCGCCCGCAGCGCGGTCCGCGGGCCAATTCCTTTCACGGTCGTGAACAGCTCGAAAAACTTCTTATCCTCGGCGCGTGTGAACCCGAGCAGTCGCGGCTCCAGGTTGCCGCGGTTGGGATCGCCTTCGAGGTACAGCAGCGTGTGCAGCGTGATCTCGCCGACTCCGATCGCCGAGCGATGCAGTTCGACGTCGGCGGCGGGGACGAGCAACTCGTATAGCATCGGCCCGACCTGCATGTACACGTGCGGCTCGGCGACGCGAACGAGTTGTCCGGTGAGTGCGGCGATCATCGACGGGTGGAAGGTACCACGCGACGGCGGGAAATGTTAGGGGCAGTGCCCCGAGCCGTTGAGACGGCCCTTCCGCAACACAACGCGATCGCCAGCGCGTCGGCGACGTCGGCCGGCTCGGGGGGCTTCGGCAGATTCCATTGCGACTGGATCGCCCGCTGCATCTGCACCTTGCTCGCGTGGCCGTGGCCGGTGAGCGATTGCTTGATGCGGTTGGCGGCGTACTGCTCGCACCGCACGCCGCGCCGGCGCGCGCAAAGCAGGATGACCCCCCGGGCATGGCCCATCAGGATCGCCGTGCGCGGGTGCGCGTAATGCGCGTACAACTGCTCGACCGCACAGATCTCCGGCTTGTGCTCGTCGAACAAACCGTTCAGTTCCGTTTCAAGCTCAACCAGCCGGTCGGCGAGAGAAGCCTTCACATCGAGCCGGAGCACCCCCCCGTCAATTAAGCGCGGCCGGACGATGTCATAGTCGACCACCCCGTAGCCGGTGATGCGAAGGCCGGGATCGATGCCGAGAATACGCATGTGGAACCAGAATGACTAAACCACCATAGCGAATCAAATCCGGGTGAAAGACTTTTTCCCGCTCTCGTGTTTGGCCCATTGAGAAAGGCCGGGCACGACGCGTGTCGTGTCCGGCCTTTTGTTTTCGTCCATTGCTGGAGGAGGTCCGCTCGTCGCGTCGATTATTTCGCCGCGAGTGGCTGATCCAGAATGGCCATTAGCACGTGATGCGATACGGCCGCATAGCCGTCCTGCACGTTGGCCGGCCATTGGTCTTTCATGTCATGGGCGGCTTTGAGGTGCGCCATGACGTTCGAGCGCAGCTTGGCGCCGTCAACGGTGTCGGGGGCGTCGATTTTCCACGAGTCAGGAGCCTCGTGAATGAGCGGAATGCTCAAGCTTGGAAGGCCATGACTTGCCATAATCGACACGGTTGCGATGTTGCGGCCGGCGTCGTTGCGGTTGGCATCGGCGGCGGGGGTTTTGGGCGCGTCGACGCCGGTCTTGCGGTCGACGTCTACACTCGTGGTGCCGTCGGCCTTGCGGTCGATTTCCACCTCGGCGCCCGCCGCGCCCTTGGCGATCTCGCCTTGCTGGATCTTGAACATTGATGCCGGCAGGGCGGCTTCTTCGTTCTTGATGTTGAAGTCCTGGCCGTACTTTGCCTTCCAGTCGGCGCGGAATTGCTTGACTAAAGCAGTATGATCCGGCGCATCGGCTTCGACC
>JBKJRK010000604.1:0-5260 GCA_046593135.1 Tepidisphaeraceae bacterium
TGCTGATTCGACCGGGTACGGTCGAAAATCGCGGCGTACCGCGATTCATGGGCAAGATGCCCATGCCACGAGGTTGCCGCCGAATATGTCACGGCTGAGTCTCGCCGCGTCGTTTACAGGGGTGACGCCCGTTCCTATAGTCAACGGCTTGCAGATGGCGTTTCCACCCCGTGCTGCGGAGTGTGATATGGCTGACTTAAACCCCGGTTACTCGACCCGTTCGGAGACAATGCCCGTTAACAACGAATCCTTCCTTCCCCAGTCCACCGTTCTGATCGTGGACGACAACCCCCAAAACGTCGAACTGCTCCAGGCTTTCCTCGAGTCGCTGCCCGTGAAACTTGTGACGGCGGTCGACGGACTCGATGCGCTGAAGAAGGTCGAGGAGCACAACCCCGACCTCATTCTGCTCGACATCATGATGCCGCAGATGAGCGGGTTTCAGGTCTGCCGCAAACTGAAAGGCGATCCGAAGACGCACGACATCCAAGTCCTGATGGTGACGGCGCTCAATGAACTCGGCGACATTGAACAGGCCAACGAATGCGGCACCGACGATTTTGTGAGCAAGCCGGTCAACAAGATCGAGTTGCTTACCCGGGTAAAAAGCCTTCTGCGCGTTCGGCATCTGAAGAGCGAGCTGGAGCGGGCGCTGACGTATCTCAACGAAATCGAGCAGGAAGAAGAGACGTTCTAGTAGGGGCGAACCTTGTGTTCGCCCTTCTTAAACTTGGGGCGCAAGGGCGAACACAAGGTTCGCCCCTACAGAGCAAGGGTGAACACGAGGTTCGCCCGTCCAGAATTGCGGAGGCGTGTCGATGAGGGACCGGAGACTGCTGGCTGGGATGTTGTGCGCGGCACTCGTGTGCGGATGCCAGGGGGCTTCGACTCGACCGGCTAAGAAGGCCGCGCCCGGCACGGAGGAGACCGGCCGTGCCCCGACGACAAATCCTACGATCGGAAAATTCAGCGGCGAGCGGTTTCGCGTCGTCAACGAGAAAGACGAGATCGTCTCCGTTCTCGATAACGGCCTGACCGTCATTGCCAAGCGCGTCCCGGCGTCGCCGGTGGCGGCGATCCGGGGGTATGCGCTGACCGGGGGTGTGTACGAAGGGAAATGGCTGGGCGGGGGGTTGAGCCACCTTCTCGAACATCTCGTTGCCGGCGGGACCACCGAACGCCGCACGGAAGCCGAGAACCGCAACCTGCTCCAGACGCTCGGCAACAACTCCAACGCCTACACCACCACAGACCACACCTGCTATTTCGTCAACACGACCGGCGACAAGATGGAGCGCGCGGTCGATCTCGTCACGGGGTGGATGTTTGGCGCGAAGATCACGCCGGCGGAATACGCGCGGGAGTACGAAGTCGTGCAGCGCGAATTGGAGATGGGCAAGGGTGAGCCGGAACGGCAGATTTATTACATGGCGCAGATGAACCGGTACCGCGTCAGTCCGGCGCGGGTGCCGGTGATCGGGTATCAGGAAGTCATCCAGGGTTTGAGCCGGGACGACGTCTACGACTATTACAAGCTCGCTTACCAGCCGAATAATATGGTGTTTTCCGTCGCCGCCGACCTCGATCCGGAGGTGATGCTCGCCGCGGTGCGGAAGTACGCCGGCGACTCCCCGGCGGGGCGGGCGTTCGACCGCGACATTCCCCCGGAGCCGCCGGTGGTGTCGCCGCGGACGGTGGTTGCGACGTTTCCCAAGCTCGGCCAGGCGAAGCTGGAACTGGCGTTTCCGTCCATCCAACTGGATCACCCGGACCTGTTTGCGCTCGATCTGCTGGCGACGGCGCTGGCGTCGGGGGACAGCTCCATGCTCGTTGAAGAGCTGCGCGACAAGCGGCGGCTGGTGAGCGGCGTCAGCGCCAGCAGCGCCACGCCGGTCTACGCAGACGGTTCATTTTCCGTCGCAATGGAACTGGACGCCGACAAAGTCAAAGCGGCGACGGAAGCGGCGCTTGAGCTGCTCGACGCGGTAAAGAAAGACGGATTAGACGAAAAACGTCTCGCCAGCGCCAAGACGCAGATGAAGGTTGCCCGCGTCAAACGGCTCCAGACGTCGGAAGAAATCGCCGCGTCGATGGCCGAGGATTTTATCAGCACCGGCGACCCCCACTTCAGCGACCGCTACGTCGCAAAGATCGGGGCGGTGACCAACGAGCAGATCAAGAAAGTCGCACGAAAGTACTTCGACCGCAGCAGACTGCTGACGACGGCGTTGCTCCCCGCGGAGTTTGTCGGAGCCGGCGGGCTTCCCAAGGCTGCGGACGTGCTCCGAAAAAGTGCGCCGGCAACGCAAGCCGCCGCGGAGACGGCCGCGTCGGTTGTTAATCGCGTAGAACTCGATGACGGAACTGTCCTGTTGACCAAGCGAATCTCCGCCTCGCCACTCGTCGTGATGCAGATGTATGCCCTGGGCGGGCTGACCGCCGAGGACGCCAAGACCAACGGCATCGGCAACCTTGCGATGGAAATGCTTTCACGCGGCACCGCCACGCGCAGCGCGCAACAGATTGCCGAGTTCTTCGATTCCATCGGCGGCGATCTCGAGGCCGCGTGCGGGAACAACAGTTGGTCGTGGACCGCGAGCTGCCTTAAAGATGATTTTGCCAAGGCATTCGAGGTCTACGCGGACGTCGTCAACAATCCCGCATTTCCCGACGACGAGCTGGCGACGATGAAACAGCGTGTCCTCGCTCAAATCGCCAGCCAGGACGCGGATTGGACCGGCCAGGCATTCCGGTTTTTCAAGGAAAAGTATTACGGCCCCTTGGGATCTCCTTACCAGTTCATGGCCATCGGGCAGGAAAAGAACGTCAACGCTTTTTCCGCAGGGCAACTGCGTGACTGGTATCAGCAGAAAGTCCTTCCGAGCCGGCGCGTGCTGGCGATTTACGGGGACGTCGACCCGGCCCGGGCGGAAGAGATGGCGCGAAAGCTGATCGCGAACCGAGCGCCGCCGCCGCCGAATGACACGGCTGCGCGCCCCGGTCAGAAACCGCCGGGGGCCGCCGCGCCGAAGCCGGCGGTGGAGGTCAAGCGCGTCGAGACGCAGAAAACCGAGCAGCCGCTGGCGGGCGTCGTGATCGGCTTTGAATCGGACAGCGTCATCGGCGACCCAGCGAATTTCCCCATCGCCGTCGGCGACACGATGGCCAGCGGCTACGGCTACCCGACCGGGTATCTGCACGAAATTCTACGCGGGCGGGGTCTGGTGTACGTCGTTCACGCGGTCAACCAGCCGGGGCTGAATCCGAAGCTCCCGGGAACGTTTCTGGTCTACGCCGGCTGCGACGCGAAGAATGTGAACGAAGTCGTTGACACCATTCTTGAAAACATCGCCCGGCTCCAGGGCTCGGCGAAGGACGTTAACGAAGACTGGTTCAGCCGGTCGAAGGAACTGGTTGTCGTCAGCGACGCGATGGACAACCAGACGCCCGCCGAGCAGGCGGCGACGGCGGCCACCGACGAGTTGTACGGGCTGGGGCATGACTATCATGCAAAGTTCGCCGGCAACATCAAAGCCGTTGATTTGTCGGCGGTGCGGCAAGCCGCGCGGGAAAGGCTGACGCGCTGCGTCGTGACCGTCAGTACCCCGATGCCGGAGTTGGTGACGGTGAAGCCGGGCGTGCGATCGTATCAATCATTTCCGGAAGTCGATTTGACTCCCAAGGGCGTCAGTCACGATGCGGGTGGGGCGAAATAAATGTTCGACAAATCAACAACCATTCAACAGTTCCTCGACGCCGCCGCCGCCAAGCAACCGACGCCCGGCGGAGGGAGCGTCACCGCACTGGCCGGCGCCCTCGCGGCCAGCATGGGGGAAATGGTCGTCAACTACAGCGTCGGGAAGAAGGACCTGGCGCCGTTCACCAACGAGCTGAAACCCGCCCTGACGGAGTACAACCACGCGCGGCAATTGCTGTTGCAATTGATGACCGAAGACCAACAGGCCTACGCCGCCCTCACCGCCGCCCGAAAGCTGCCCGACGGCTCTCTCGAGCGTGCCGCGCAGCTTCCCGAGGCCCTGGCCGCCTGCATTCAGGCGCCGCAGGCGATGGCGGCGACGTCGGTGGCAATTTTGGCGCTGTGTGACAAGATCGTCGATTTTGTGAACCCCTGGCTGCTCTCGGATCTGGCCGTGTGCGCCGACCTGTCCATGGCCACCGTCCGCTGCGCGACCTACAACGTGCGCGTCAACCTCGACGACGTCGACACCGCAGCGGAGCGGCAGCAGATCGAGGACGGCATGTTGAAATTGCTCTCCCGGGCGAAAACGCTCATTCAGCAAGTCAGCCCGCGCATCTGGGCCCGCCACGGGCAGGGAAAGTAGAATGAAGACACAAGGGTGAAGGGCAGGGTGCCATGGCAAACGACCCGCGCGACTTCAAGGTTGACATCGCCGGCCTGTCAACAGACGGCGGCGCCGCTGCTTCCGGGCAGGGCCGCCCTTTCCTCAGCGTGCAGTTCGCCTGTTGCAGCGTCTACCAGCGCGTCTACCGCGACCCCGACGGCCGGCACTACACCGGCCCCTGCCCGCGCTGCGGCAAGAGCGTCCGCTTCGCCGTCGGCGAAGGCGGGACGAGTTCGCGGGCGTTCATTGTGCGGTGACGGCTCAGTCGAATGAGGCCGCCCCTGAGTGCAGTCGAATGGACGTGGCCTCGAAGAGTCGGCGGTAGCGCACCGCCCGCCGAGCGTCGCCCGACGATCGCAGAAATGCTTCTGAAAGATGAAGAAGCCCACGGCCGCGCCGGGAAAGGCTCTTGCGCGAAATGAGATTACTGTTGACCTACACCGGGATTCATAGTTGTTTGGTTAGGCCACGTCGTCGTCATGACAAAACCTCCGTCCTTTTGAGCCAAGCTCGTATCGTGTTCGTGAGTCCTTGGGCGTTGCGCCCCACACTTGGGAGGCGAACCCACTTGCCGTCGCGCAACTTGATGGAAGCGCCGCAGCCCTTTGCCCACGTCACGCCGTCAATCTCGGCGCGGAGTAGAAGGCGTGACTGAAAATCCGAGACGGAAACAATGTGAAGGCTGTCACTGCCAAGAATGATGCGTGTCAGAAAGATATCGGCTAACCAGAACGCGCCGAAGATGGCAAAGCATGGAACAACCCAAACCCTGTGGCGGTCTGAAATGCCGAATGGCAAATGAATCGAGAGTAACACTAGGCCAGCAAGATAAATGGCGACGCAGAGCACTCTGACGCCTGCTTTCGGTCGAAGAATCTGGGCTTCCTCTTGCATGG